>DASSGP010000214.1:0-16677 GCA_035693405.1 Rudaea sp.
CTGGTCGCGTTCAATTTTTCCGAGCGTGCGAATCCGATCGATCGCCAACCGTTGTCCGTCGCGGATTACCAGGATGTCGCGCCGCAGCTGACCACGTTAGCGTCCGTGGCGGCCTATACCGACAGCCACTTTACGATCAGCGGCGAAGGCGAGCCCGAGCAGGTGCGCGGGGTGTGGGGCACCGGCGCACTGTTGCAGACGCTAGGCGTGCCGCCGGTGCTCGGCCGCACGTTTGTCGCGGGCGACGATGCGGGCGGCGACGAGCGCCAGGTGGTGCTGAGTTACGAGCTTTGGCAGCGGCGCTACCGCGGCTCGGCCGATGTGCTCGGGCATACGATCGTGCTCAACGGCAGGATCTGCCCCATCGTCGGCGTGATGCCGCGCGGTTTCCAGTTTCCGCTGCGCGAGGCGAGCGGGCTGCCAGGGCCGGCGATGCTGTGGATACGGCATCCGTCCGATCCGCCGACGCGGCGCGGTCCCTACTACCTGCGCGGCCTGGGACGGCTCGGGCCGAACGTATTGTTGACGCAGGCACAAGCGCAACTGTCGACCGTGGCCACGCGTCTGGCGACCGCACACCCCGAGACCAACGCGAGTTGGACGTTGACCGCATTGCCGCTCAAGGACGCATTCGTCGGCAGCAGCCGGCTGACCCTGTACGCATTCTTCGTGGCAACCGGGCTGATATTGCTGATCGCGGCCGCCAACGTGTCGAACCTGTTGTTGTCGCGCGGCACCGAGCGCCGGCGCGAGCTGGCGATCCGCGTTGCGCAGGGAGCCGGTCCGCGCCACTTGTTGCAACAGCTGTTGGCCGAAGGCTTGGTGCTGGCCGTGCTCGGTGCCGCCAGCGGCGTGCTGCTCGCCGCCATCGCGCTCAAGGTCCTGGTCGCGATCGCGCCGGCCGACGTGCCGCGCCTGGAGCATGCCTCACTCGACGGCGCGGTGCTCGCGTTCAATGCCGTCGTGGCGGCCTTGTGCGCGATCGTCTTCGGCCTTCTGCCGGCGCGGCGCGCGACGCGCATGGACACTTACGATGCATTGCGTCCGAGCGCGAGCAGCACCGCAACTCCTGACGCCGGGCGCGCGCGCCGCGTGCTGGTCGGCGCCGAGGTCGGCCTGTGTTTCGTCGTGCTGGTCGCAACCGGTTTGCTGATCGGCAGCTTGAGCCGCCTGCAACGTGTCGAGCCCGGCGTCGTGCAGCCTGAGCAGGTGTTGAGCCTGCAGATCGACCTGCCGGGCAAGCGCTACGACGATGCGCGCAAGATCAACGCATTCTACGAGCAGGTGCTCGAGCGCAGCGCCGCCTTGCCCGGCGTGGTCTCGACTGGCATCGGCATGAGCCTGCCGCCGAACCAGCTGACAATCACCGACAACTACCTGATCGAAGGACAGACGCCGAAAAGCGGAACCTCCGAAGCCCCAGTGCCGCTCATGTTCGTGGACGGCGGTTACTTCACGACGCTGGGCATACCGCTGTTGCGCGGACGCATGTTCGCTGTCAGCGACGGTCCCGACGCACCGCTGGTCGCGATCATCAACGCGGCCATGGTCGCGCGCCACTTCCCTGGCCAGGATCCGATCGGCAAGCGGATCAGGATCGGCGGGCCGGAGCGTCCGGAGAACCGCTGGCTCGAGATCGTCGGCGTGGTCGGCGACGTGCACTACAGCGGTGCGCAGAACGCGGCTGAGCCGGCCCTGTACACACCGTTCCGCCAAAACGAGTGGCAGAGCACCTATCTGCTGCTGCGCGCGCGCGGCGATCCGCACGGGCTCGTGGCGCCGGCGCGCGAACTGATCGGCACGCTCGACGCCGAGTTGGCTGTGACCGACATCCGCACGATGCGCGAGCGCTTCGATGAAGCAATAGGTGCGCCGCGCTTCCGCTCGCTACTCTTCACCGCGTTCGGCGTGCTCGGCCTGCTGCTCGCGGCGATCGGCCTGTATGCGGTAACGGCGACCATCGCCGCCGAGCGCACGCGTGAAATCGGCGTGCGCATGGCCTTGGGGGCACGCACACGCACGGTGATCGGCGGCATCGTCGCCGGCGCCATGCGCACCGCCGCGGCCGGTCTTGCAGCCGGCGCGATCGCCGCGTTGCTCATCACGCAACTGCTGCGCGGCCTGCTGTTCGAACTGAGCCCGCTCGACGTGCCCACGTACTTCGCAGCGGCCGTGCTGCTCCTCGGCACTTCGTTGCTCGCCGCTTGGCTGCCGGCACGGCGCGCGGCGTTGGCGGATCCGATGCGAGCGTTGCAGGAGGGATAACACTTCCCGCTGGCGCAGGCGGCCCCAAGGCCGATGCCGCCCGCCTCCACGATGTCGAAGAAGGCCCTCGCGGGGCCTTTTCTTGTCTGGAAAATGCGGCGATTGCGACAGCGGCGCGCGCTTGGCGGACGCGCAGGGCGTGCGCCAAGCGCTCCCGCTCTTTTCCACTTGAACACCACTCGGTAAGGACTTCGCTGGTCAGCAGGTTCACTCTGGACCACAATGTCTTCGTTGTGCTCCGCAAGCGTGGCCGGGAAAGGTTCGCAGCTTCCCGGCGAGTACTGGGGGCCGTGATGCCATTTTTATCCTTGTCTCGATGCTGTTCGCTTCGCGCCATGTCGCTGATGCTTTCCTTTGGCCTCTGCATGGCTTGCATGGGCATCGCCCAGGCCGCAGCACAAACCGCGACGCCACCCGCGGCAAAGGCCGGCGCTTCCGCTCCGTCAGCCGCCGTAGCGAAGCGCCAGCTGAGCCTGACCAACAAGGTCTGGACCGGCGACTTCGACAAGCTGCTGGCGCGCCGCATGATCCGCGTCCTCGTTCCGTATAGCCGGTCGTTGTACTTCAACGACAGAGGCCACGAGCGCGGATTGGCGGCGGACCTCGTGCGCGAATTCGAGCGCTATGTCAATCGGAAATACAAGACAGGCAGGCGCCCTCTGACCGTCTATCTGATTCCAACGACACGCGACAAGCTGCTCCCGAACATCGGCGCGGGCCTCGGCGACATTGCGGTCGGCAACCTGACCGTGACCGACGAGCGCAAGGTGATCGTCGATTTCGCGGTCGAACCGTTGCCGAAACCGGTCAAGGAGATCGTGCTGTCCGGGGCCAAGGGCCAGGCGCTGACTTCGATCGACGAGCTTTCCGGCAAGACCGTCAGCGTGCGCAAGTCGTCCAGCTACTACGAGCACCTCGAAATGCTCAATGCCCGCTTCCACGCCGAAGGCAAGCCGGAAGTCGGGCTGCAACTAATGCCCGAGGCGCTCGAGGACGAAGACATTCTCGAGATGGCCAATGCCGGCGTCATAGATTATGTCGTCGTCGACGACTGGAAATCGATCATGTGGAGTCCAATCCTGCCGAACCTCAAGGTGAACCGGGGTGTACATCCCAACGTCGGCGGCCAGATCGGCTGGGCTGTGCGCAAGGACAGTCCGAAGCTGATTGCCGCGATCGAAGACTTCTATGTCAATTCGGCGACCAAGACCGCGAGTTACAAGTACCGCCTCGCGCAGGCAATCAAGCGCACGAGGCAGATGCGCGACCCGACGAAGTCCGCCGACTGGAAGAGATTCCAGGAAGTGATTGCGTTGTTTCAGCGCTACGGCGAACGCTACGGCTTCGACCCGCTGATGCTGGCAGCGCAGGGCTATCAGGAATCGCGACTCGACCAGAGCGCCAAGAGCCACGTCGGCGCGATCGGTGTCATGCAGCTGATGCCGGATACCGGCGTGGAGATGAAAGTCGGCGACATCCATATCACCGAAGCGAACATCCATGCCGGCACGAAATACCTGGACCAGCTGATGAGGAATTATTTTCCTGACGCGCACTTCACCGAAGAGAACCGGCCGCTGTTCGCGTTTGCCAGCTACAACGCAGGTCCGGGCAACATTTCGAAGTCGCGCAAGGAGGCGCTGAAGCGCGGATTGAACCCGGACAAGTGGTTCAACAACGTCGAAGTGATCGTCGCCGAAAAGATCGGCATCGAAACAACTACGTATGTTCGCAACATCTACAAGTATTACGCCACGTACAAACTCTCGATGGATGCCGAGGCCGCACGGCGCGATGCCATGGAGCAGTTGAAAGGATCGGCTTCGTGATGCCAGCAGGTGCCCGCGCCGCGAAGGCGCGGGAATGCAGTTCCGAAGAACCTACCGACTCGCAGCCAGACTCTGGCGTCAGGCCGGCGACGCTTCCCACTGCCCTTCGGCGACAGCATCCTGGAGCAGGGGCCGCCGCGTGACTTCGCGGATGCCGCCGAGCGTGATCTCTACGTCGCCATTGCGAAAGCGGCGCACCAGCCCTTTCGCCACGAGCGTGTTTTGCACGTCTTCAGGAATGACAAGGTTGTCTGCATTCTCGCGCCTTCCGAGAATTCTCTGGAGCCAGACTGCCTGTTCGTCGGTCAGATTATGATCTTGCATGGCTATTTCCCCCCGGTTTTGCCTGGGAAAAGCCTGCGCCGAACAAAACGCACTTGCTGCGACGCAGATCACGTCCTGATCAAACGGGACCCGGGAAAACCGGCGAACGGCGCAAATCTGGCGGCGAAAGGACCTGCCTACATCGCGCCGCTGCGGTTCTCCGGTTGGCCATCGGGAGTCGCATCCGACTCGTGTGGCCGCCGGCGCGTGACTTCGAGGATGCCGTCGAGCGTAATTTCCACAGCGCCATTGCGCCAACGGCGAACGAGGCCCTTCTCGGCCAGTGCGTCGCGCACATCATCGGGAACGGCAAAGCGATCGAAAACAGTCCGTCTCGGATGGCTTTCGAGGATCCGCTTCAGCCAGTCCGCTTGTTCGTCACTCAACTCATGTAAATACAAAGCCTGCACGGCCAATCCCCCCCGGTTTCGACAGCACACATGGTGCACCGAACGAGAGAGCCTTCGCTGCGACCCAGATCACACGTCTTGGGATCGCGCACGTCGAGCCGCGCAAATTTACAAATACGCCGTCACGCCATGTGCCGTCCGGCGGTGTGCAGGCCGTAACGGCCTGCACGCTACTGTCGCGACGAATGAACGCGCGCGGCAATTGGTCTTGCGCGACCTCTTGCTGCCGAATTCCTGCTGCAGCCTTCCCTGTCAACCCGAACTGATCTGAAGCAGATGCCGCAAATGAGCGTCCAGCTGCTGGAGTTCGTCGATCAATTCCTGAAGGCTGTGCTTTAGCTCCAGATATGCCTCGAGTTCGCCAGGGACGTGCGATGACGCCGGATTGCGCAGCCGGCGCAGATTATCGGTCAGGGATGCCTCGCCGATCTGCACGTTACCGAGGATCCTTGCGACGACGTTCGGATCCGGCGGCGATTGATCGTCCTGCACTGCGGGCAACAGCACCTCGGTTTCGAGCAGCGCGGTCACCAGCGGCGATTCGACGTCCAGCACGCCGATGATGCTCGACGCGACCGGCTGCAGATTCGGGAACTTCGACGCATTGTCGGCTGCCTCGCGCACTTTCTGCACGGCCGGCAGCAGCAACCCGATCAGGACCGCGATGATCGCGATAACGACGAGCAATTCGATAAGGGTAAAACCGCGCGGACGCAGCGCTGTGTTGGTTGGCATGACGCACCTCCACTGAAGCTTGGGCGACAGGAACGCTCTCCGCTCCGGAGATCGTCAGCCCGGCTCGCGTCGCCCGTCAGCGAGCCGTGCGCCCCTGTCTTGTCTTCATGCGTGCCACTACCGTTCGCCGGCCGGACTCACCTCGTGTCTTTCGTGTCGCGCGGGCATGCGCCGAATCACCGCCTCGCGCCAAACTGCATCGTTGGACTATCTGACCACAATCTGTGTAGTCAGGACGTGAGAAAACCCCGTGTCGTGTTTCGAGCAGGCAGGTTCTCCGCCGGAACGGCATGGATGCGGTGGCGATCGAGGTCGGTCAATTCGGAGGCGTCTCGTTGCTCTGGGCTTGGCTGGCAAGCGGTGCGGTGATTGCATCGCGAATCACCGCGTCCGGCGCGGCCGCATCGAATGTCACCGAGTCTTCACCGGCTCGTACGCCGAGGCGGGCAAACCGTGCTTGCCAATCGGGGAATCGTTTCATGCGCGCGAACTCGCGGTAGTGCCGCGTGAATGTTTTCACGCCAAGTACGGCATCGAGTTTGGCGACGAAATCTTCCGGTTTCCACTCCCGGTAGGCCGGCAGGCAGCAGTCGCGAAAGCGTGACAACGCGGTATCGACTGTCAGCTTCCCGCCGCTGAGGCGGCGCAACTCCATGTCTACCGTCAGCCAATAGGCGGCGCCAGACCAATAGACGCGCAGAAAGGCGTGCCCGTGTCCCATGTCCGCTGCAGCCTGCTCGAGCGATTCGGCATACGGACCTGCCTGGCCGCGCTGAAAGCCGCTGGCCAGTCGTTGCCACGCCTGCTTCGGCGTCAGCAAGCCGCCGCGCGCGCGCAGGACATTCTGGTAGTACGTCGCCAGACCCTCGCCGAGCCAACTGCCGCGGTTGCCGAGATACGGATGCAGCAAGTGACTGAGTTCGTGGACCGCCGTCCAGTCTTCGTTGAACTCCTGTTCGGGGCGGCTCGGATCGACATCCAGTTGCAATGCGTTGCCTTGGCCGCGCGCCGACTCGCCTCCGAGCACGGCGCCTGGATGCAGGAACGCGAAGAAGCGTCCGGCCAAACTCCAATTGTCGACTGAGACCAACCAGACCTGCACATCGGCGAGTGGCAATCGGCCATAAGCAGTCAGCAGAGCCTGCCCTACCCTGCGCATCCATCCGACCAACTTCTCTCGTTGCTTGTCGTCGCCGTTGATCACGGTCGCGACGCGCAGGACGCCGCCCGGCAACTCGATGCGCGTTTCCTCAAAATTACCGAGCACCAGCGAAGCCGACCAGTCCGGCGGCGTGTCTGGAATCTGGAATCGTATACGTTTTCCATCACGCGCCAATTCGTGCCACGGCGCCGAAATCGACCAGCCGTCCGCTAGATCGATCGTCGCTTCCGCGCCGTTGGAACCTTGTGCGCTCGAATGCACCAACCAATGCTGAGGATCGGTCACGATGTTGGTGCCGTAGCGCGTGCCGGAATCCGAATGCTGGTCGGCGATTGCGCCGATGTTGGCCGTGTAGGCAAGGCATTCGCCTGCCCGCCAGTTGCTAGCCCGCCACGTTGCAGAGGCCGTATCGAGTTCCCCCGCTCCCGAGCGGCGCATGTCGCTGAGGTACCCCATCGCGCGCGGCGAGTCCGGCGCGAACTCGACACGGACATGCGCGCGATCCAGGCACAGCTTCACGTCGACTCGCGCCATCTGCCCATCGAACACGACAAAGTATTTCGGCACGTCGAGCGGCGACGCGGCCGCCGCTCGCATCAGAACGATCGAAGTCAATGAAATCCAGGCCGCCGCACACGCGAGTCGGCGCCGATGACCACGGCAATGGCGGTCGCGCGCCGGCGTGCCGGCGGGCACCGCTTCAACTTCTCTCCTCGGTGCCGGTTCCGTGTTGCGTTCCATATTCCAGACCGATGCCTCGCGCTTTTCCTTCGCTTGCGGAGCGGGGAAACATCCGCAGGATTGCCGATTTTTGCAGCGGACGCTGCCCAAGGGTGCGCCACATGGATCTGGCGCATACAAGGTGCCCCACGTCCATGCGCCACGTGAGCTGCCCAGGAAACTGTGAGCCTTCCGCAGCGCATGGATGTGGGGCGGCTGCGGGCAACCGTGGCTAGAGACTTACAAGCTGCTCCCGAATCAAACGTTGCAGTCCATTAGCCGCAGAACGAGATACTGGGCAGGCACGCGCCATCTGGCGCGAGCGCGTGTCGCCCAATCTCCCGCGAGGATCGCCTTCGCGCCCAGAGCTGACGGTTAGCCTGCTACTTGCTCGAAGCCGTTGCCGAACACGGCATCTGGTTTCATATTCGCGCGAATTTCTCCGGCTGAAAAATTCATAGTATGGATGTTGAAATACGCGGTGGAGTTGGTCATGCCGGCCAGTAGCGCGGCCAAAGCGGCCCCTATGCTTCCTTGTGCGGTGACAAACGCCGGGTTGTAACTGCTCGCCAGAGTCATGTCGAACGTGTGGTCGTAGGTTCCGGCGGTTACTCCTAGCGGAAAACCGGTGAAAGTCGGAAGCGTCGTTGCTACAGCGGCCGTCGTCGTGGTCGGCGGAGAGAAGCAGCAATGTATGTGCGATGCGGTCGTACCCGAGGTCAGGCCTGCAAAGCTTACCTGCACGCGCATCATGACCGTGTCGGGGGCGTAGGTCACAAGGGCAAAACCGGTTCCCGGAGAGGGAACCGGATTAGGGGACTCGTTAGCCCCGTTGAGATATCCGAAGAAGACCTGGTCGGCTGCGCTTTTAGCGGCGGTCGGCAAGATGGCAATCGCCAGGGCAAGGACACAGCGTTTGGCGAACATTGGCGCTTCTCCCAGGTGTCGGGACTGGCACGTTGCCGGCGCGGGTACGCGATATCGGTCACACGGCCGCGTCGACAAGCCAACTTGGACTATGTTGGGCCAACTGAGCGCGGAAGTCATCCGAGCGGCACGATCCCTGGACTCGCTTTCAGCTGGGCCCGCCTGCCCCTCAACAACGCGTAGGCCACCGGAATCACCAGCATGGACAGCAGCGGGGCGGTGATCATCCCGCCGACCATCGGCGCGGCGATGCGTTGCATGATTTCCGATCCGGTCGCATCGCCGAACATGATTGGCAGCAAGCCGGCGAGAATGACGGCGACGGTCATCGCCTTCGGCCGCACACGCAACACCGCGCCCTCGCGAATTGCGGCGAGCAAGGTCACTTCGCTTGCCACTTCGCCCGCGGCCAATCGCCGCTCCCACGCCTGCTTCAGGTATAGCAGCATGATGACGCCGAATTCGCACGATACGCCGGCCAGCGCGATGAAGCCGACCGCGGTCGCAACAGACATTGCGTGGCCGAGCAGGTACATCGTCCAGAACCCGCCGATCAAGGCAAACGGCACGCTCGCCAGTATCAACAGGGCCTCGTCGACGCGTCCGAACGTGAGGTACAGAAGCACGAAGATGATCGCGAGCGTTGCCGGAATGACGATACGCAGGCGCGCGACCGCGCGTTCGAGGAATTCGAATTGTCCGGCCCATGTCAGCGAGATCCCCGCCGGCAGCGTGACGTCGCGCGCGACACGATCGCGCATGTCGGCGACGACGGATGCGAGGTCGCGCCCACGCGCATCGACGTAGATCCAGCCCGACAAGCGCCCGTTCTCGCTCTTGATCATCGGCGGGCCGTCGGTCACTTCGATTCTGGTCACGCTGCCGAGCGTCAGCTGCGCGCCGGCCGGCGCCAGAACCGGCAGATCGCGCAGCTTCTGCACGCTATCGCGCAGTTCACGCGGATAGCGCACGCTGATCGGGAAGCGGCGCCGGCCTTCGATCGTCTCGCCAATCGTTTCCCCGCCGATAGCGGCCGAGACGATGCTCTGCACGTCGGCGACATTGAGGCCGACGCGCGCGGCAGCCGGACGGTCGATGTCGATGTCGATATAGCGTCCGCCAGTCAGGCGTTCGGCCAGCGCGGAAGTCACGCCGGGCACTGCCTTGACCGCGCGCTCGATCTCGGTGGCGACGCGGTCGATTACGCCCAGATCGCTGCCATTGACCTTGATGCCGATCGGGCTCTTGATGCCCGTGGCCAGCATGTCGAGCCGGTTGCGGATCGGCGGCACCCAAAGGTTCGTGAGGCCGGGCACGCGCACGCTGCGATCGAGTTCCTCGATCAGCTTCGCCGGCGTCATTCCCGGCCGCCACTGATCGCGCGGCTTGAAGCGGATCGTCGTCTCGACCATCTCGATCGGCGCCGGGTCGGTGGCCGTCTCGGCACGACCCATCTTGCCGAATACGCTGGCGACTTCGGGAACCAAGCGGATCATCTTGTCGGTCTGCTGCAGGATCTGCGCGGCCTTGCCGGCCGACAGGCCAGGCAGTGCGCTCGGCATGTAGAGCAGGTCGCCCTCGTCGAGCGGCGGCAGGAATTCGCCGCCCAAACGGCTAAGCGGCCACAATGTCGCAAGCAGCACGATTCCCGCGACGATCAACGTCGCCTTCGGCCTGCGCAGGACGGCGTCGAGCGCCGGCCGGTACGCCGCGATCAGACCGCGCGACAGCGGATTGGCGCTCTCGTCCGGCAGCCGGCCACGTATCCAGTAACCCATCAACACCGGAACCAGCGTCACCGACAGGCCGGCGGCAGCGGCCATCGCGTACGTCTTGGTGAAGGCGAGCGGAGCGAACAGACGCCCTTCCTGCGCTTCGAGCGTGAACACCGGCACGAACGACAACGTGATGACGAGGAGACTGAAGAACAATGCGGGTCCGACCTGCTCGGCGGCCTCTCCGATCAGCCGCCAGCGCTCCTCGTTCGCCAGCACCGCGCCGGGATGGGCGTGGCGCCATGTTTCCAGGTGCTTGTGCGCGTTCTCGATCATCACGATCGCGGCATCGACCATCGCGCCAATCGCGATCGCAATGCCGCCTAACGACATGATATTGGCGTTGATGCCCTGTGCCTGCATGACGATGAATGCTGCGAGGATTCCGAGCGGCAGCGCGACGATCGCGACGAACGCCGAGCGCAGGTGGAACAGGAATGCCGCGCAGACCAGTGCGACGACGAGGAACTCCTCGAGCAGTTTGCCGCTCAGGTTGTCGATCGCGCGCCTGATCAGTTGCGAGCGGTCGTAGGTTTCGACGACCTCGACGCCGGCCGGGAGGCTTGCCTTCAGCGCCACGAGCTTTGCCTTGACCGCATCGATCGTCGCCTGCGCGTTCTTGCCGGAACGCATCACGATGATGCCCCCGGCAACCTCGCCCTCTCCGTTCAATTCGGCGATGCCACGGCGCAGCTCCGGCCCGAGCTGCATGCGCGCGACGTCGCGCAGCAGCACCGTCACACCACCCGCACCGGACTTCAATGGAACCACGCGCAAGTCGTCGAGCGATTTCAGATAGCCGCTCGCGCGCACCATGTATTCGGCCTCGGCGAGCTCAAGCACGGAACCGCCGGCCTCGCCGTTCGCGCGGCGCACCGCCTCGATGACCTGCTCGTGCGTGATGCCGTAGGCACGCAGGCGATCCGGATCGAGCACGATCTGGTACTGGCGCACCATGCCGCCGACCGATGCGACTTCGGCGACGCCCGGCAGCCCCTTCAGTTCGTAGCGCAGGAACCAATCCTGCAGCGCGCGCAGATCCGACAGATCGTGCTGCCCGCTGCGATCGACGAGTGCGTATTCGTAAACCCAGCCGACACCGGTCGCATCCGGACCCAATGCCGGCCGCGCTCCAGCCGGCAGGCGCGATTCGACCTGATTCAGGTACTCGAGCACGCGCGAACGGGCCCAGTACAGATCGGTGCCGTCCTCGAACAGCACGTAGACGAACGAGTCGCCGAAGAACGAATAGCCGCGCACGGTCTTCGCCCCGGGAACCGACAACATTGTCGTCGTCAGCGGATAGGTAACCTGATCCTCGACGATCTGCGGCGACTGCCCGGGCCAGGTCGTGCGGATGATGACCTGCACGTCCGAGAGGTCCGGCAACGCGTCGATCGGCGTGTTCTGCAGGGCATACACGCCGCACCCGGCGACGAACACCGAGATCAGCAGCACGAAGAACCGGTGCGCGATCGACCAGCGGATCAATCGCGCGATCATGGCTTGCTCCCGGCCGGTCTGGCTGGTGCATCGCGGGCGGCGCCGGCGCCTTCCAGGCGCGTAAGCGTTCCGCTCAGGCTCGCTTCGGAGTCGATCAGAAACTGTCCCGAGAGCACGACGCGTTCGCCTTCGCTGATGCCGTCGACAATCTGCGTCTTTCCGTTCGCCTCGTCCCCGATCCGAACTTCCTGCGCGCGAAACCGTCCTTGCCCGTCATCGACGATGACGACGTTGCGGGTTCCCGTCGCGATGACCGCATCGCTCGGCAGCAACACGCTGGCGCTGGCGTTTGCAGTGGCGATCTCGACGCGCGCGTACATGCCCGGCACCAGCCGATGGCCCGGATTGCGCAGCGCGATGCGCGCGGTCTGCGTCCGCGTTGCCGCATCGATATCCGCCAGCAATGCCTCGACCTGGCCGCTGAAACGCTCGCCCGGAAACGCCGGCACTATGGCTTCGACCGGCGACGACGGGGCGACGCGCGCGATCTGTGCTTCCGGTACCGCCGCATTGATCCAGACCGTGTCGAGTCCGTTGATCTGCATCAGTGGCGAACCGGCCACGACGCTCGCGCCGTCGCGCACGGACAACTCACCGATCACGCCAGCGCGCGGCGCCGTTACGGTGAAGCGACTCTGCGCCTTTCCGCCGTGTTCGATCGCGCGGATCTGCGCCTCGTCCATGCCGATCAGCAGCAGGCGCTGGCGCGACGCGGCAAGCAAGTCGTCGAGCCCTCGCGCGGAGCTGCGCCGCAATGACAGGAATTCCTCCTGAGCTGCTGTCCAATCCGGCGCGAGCAAGGTCAGCAGCGCTTGCCCCTGTTTGACCGGCGTCAGCGGCGCGCGCACGTCGAGACGTTCGACGATGCCGGCGACGCGCGCCTGCACGGTTGTCACTGCACGTTCGTCGAACGCGACTGAACCGGTGGCGATGACGGAGGAATCGAGCACGCCGCGCTCGGCGCGCACGATGCGCACGCCGAGATTCTGCACCGCACGCGCATCGACGTTGACCGTACCCGGGCTCTCGCCGGCAGCGTTGGCGTACCTGGGTACGAGTTGCATGTCCATGAACGGCGACTTGCCCGGCTTGTCGAAGTGCTTGTCCGGCGACATCGGGTCGTACCAATACAGGACCTGCACGCCGGCCGGCGCCGTCGTTGGAGCCGGCAGCGCCGAGCCTGTCGGGTTCACGCCGTGATGCAGCACGACCCACGTCGCGGCGATGCCGACCACGAGGCCAAGGATCATGGCAACCATCGATCGAATGGATCTCATGGCTGGCCCTCCTGCGGAAACGCGAAGTGAAGCGCGGCCCACGCTTGTCCCAGGGACCCGCGCAATTCAGCCAGCGCGATGCGGGTTTCGATGACCTGGTCGAAGGCAGCGAGCGAGGCCTGCAGATCACTGCGACCGCCGCGGAACGAGGCGAGGGTCGTCTCGGCGCGAGCATCGGCCAATGGCACCAGTTCGCTCTCGTAGCGCGCAACCCTTTCGCGAGCGCTGCGCCAGGCGGCGACGGTCTTGCGCAATTCGGCGGTGTGCATGCGACGTGCATCTTCGCGCTCGGCCTCGATCTGCGCGACGGCCGCCTGCTTCGAGGCAATGGCCGGGTCCTGGCGCGAGCCGGCGAACAGCGGAAGGCCGACGCGGAACTCGAGCGAAATCATGTTCGAGTAACGCGGGCCGCGCTGCGCGTAATCGAACTCGACCGACCAATCCGGATGCTTCTCGGCCCGCGCCAACGCGACTTCGCTGTTGGCCATCTGCTCGGCGGCATCGTAGGCGAGCAATTCGCGGTGATGCGTGACCTTGGCCGCAAGCGAATCCGGATCCATGCCAAGTACCGTCCAGTCGGGAGCGTCGCCGAGCGGACGCTCGCCCACCTCCGGCAACCAGCGCACAAACTCGGTGCGCGCGTCTTCGGCTTCGCGTTCGGCCTGGCTGATCCGGTCGGCAAGCATCGCCTGCGCTGTCTTCGCCGCGATGCCGTCGGCCGCGGAGCCGCGTCCCGCGCTCAGAGCCGCGGCCGCAGCGGCAACTTCGGCCTGCGCTCGCGGCTCCAGTTCGTGCAGCAAACGGACTTTCTGCTCCGCCGTTGCGCAGGCTATCCAGGCGCGCGCCACCGACTCGCGCACGGAGAGCTGCTCGCTCGTCAACAACGCCGCTTCGCGCGCCGCGGCGGCTTGCGCGCGCGCCGTGCGCAAGCGGCGTTTTTCGCCGCCCGTCACTTCCTGCATAACGCCGATCTTGCGCATCGTCATGAAATCGCGCGTGAGGCTGAAAGCGTCGTCGCCGCTCACCGGCAGGTTGTCGACGCCGGCAATGAGCTGCGGATCGGGCAAGGCGCCGGCTGGTGTGATCGCGTCGGTGGCCGATTCCATGGCGGCGCGGCGCGCGGCAATCGCCGGCGACTGCGCGTCCGCCAGGCGCACCGCTTCGATTAGCGCGAGCGGCGCTCCGGTATCCGCGGCCGACGCCAGCCGCGTCAGGATCAGCGCGGCGACGATAAAGGCGGCATTGAACCCGCGCGCGCCAATTGTATAACAATCCAGGTGTGTACTTTGCATGACAGCTCCGACGGCAAGTTGTGACGTGCCGCGCACGGCGCGGCGCCACGAGCGTTGCGGTCGGAACTCAAATCTGGAAGGTGCAGTGCTGGATCGTCAGCGGAGGCGCGGTGCTGCGTGCGTCGATGTTGTCGGCGCAGACTTCTTGTTTCCCGGTGACGGCGGCTGGCGCACGCAGCCAGGTCGTTGCCGGCAGCAGCGCCGCCGGCACGGTCGGAGCCGAAGCGTGGTCGGACGTCTGCGCGAGCGGGTGGCAATGCTGGTGACAGCGCGACTTGTCCGCAGTGTCCAACGAATGGCACGGCGGCGTCTGCGCCGCAACGTCACTCGCTATGTCTCCGCCGTCCGCAGGGCACACATAGGCCGCCATTGCGAGTTGCTGGAACAGCAACCCGAGCAGCGCGATCAGCGCAATCAAGCAACGGTGGTGTCGGCGAAACGGCATTGCGTGTTCTTGTACTCCGTGGGATCCAGGTAAGACCCGGCTAACTGGCGCGAACTTTCACTTTTGGATAGTCGCTGATCTTACTCCGAATCCATTGATCCTGATCAACGATTCGCTGCGCCTCCTCCTCGCTGCATGCACTTGCCCTCGCCTGCCCGCACATGAACGCGGGCGCAAACGTCTTGAACCGATTCGCGTCGACCGAGGACATATTTCACACAGCGCATCTACCCGATTGGGCCATGCGCATATTTCAGGGGCTTAACGACAGCGGCGCAGACAACGTCGCACGGGTGCCGTTTGGCCTGAAGAACGTGAAGGAGGAAAGCTGTGCAGTCAGGAAACAATGCGCCAAATGGAACATTCTGGCTCTTGCTGCGAGCGGCGCGCCTGTTGCCGATCGTGCTCGCCGCAATCGTGTTTGCACAGCACGCGTATGCGCTGCCGAGCTTCGCCCAACAGACCGGACAGCCGTGCAGCGCCTGCCATGTCGGCGCGTTTGGCCCGCAGCTCACACCATTTGGCCGCGCGTTCAAGCTCGGTGGCTACACGCTTGCGGCGCCGGACTCGAACAGCATTCCGCTCGCGGCGATGCTCGTTGCTTCGTACACTCATACCAAGGCCGACCAGCCGGACAACGCCGGGCCGCACGACGGCCGCAACGACAACTTCTCGGTGCAGGAAGCTTCGGTGTTCCTCGCCGGGCGTCTCTCCGACCATATCGGTTCGTTCGCGCAGGTCACGTACTCGGATATCGACCGGCTCGTGACGCTAGACAACGTCGACGTGCGTTATGCCACGCCTCTGAAGATCGGCGACAAGCCGGCAATATTCGGCCTCTCTGTCAATAACAATCCGACCGTTTCGGACGTGTGGAATACGGTACCGGCGTGGCGCTTCCCGTACATGGCATCCGAGCTCGTGCCGGAGATGGCGGCTGCGCCGCTGGTGGACGGCGGGCTCGAGCATCAGGTTCTCGGCGTCAGCGGCTACGGATACTTCAACAATTCCTGGTATGCGGAACTCGGCGGCTACGGTTCGCTGTCGCACGGATTCCTCGACGCGGTCAACGTCGAGGACAGCGCCGGCAAGATCTCCGGTATCGCACCGTACTGGCGCGTCGCCTACTCGCATGACGCGAAGGGATATTCGTGGTCGCTCGGTGCGTTCGGCCTCAATGCAAACGTGCGCCCCGATCGCGCTCCGGGGCCATCCGACAAGTACAACGACGTCGGCATCGACGGCACGCTTCAGCTGTTCGACATGGGCCCGCACGTATTCACGCTGAACGGCACGTACACGCACGAGCATCAGGATCGCAATGCATCGTTTGCCACGGGCGCGGCAGCGAATACGTCCGACCATCTCGATTCGACTTCGATCAACGCGTCGTACTTCTACGACTCGCATTACGGCGTCACTCTAAGCCGCTTCTCGATCAACGGCAGCACCGATACCGGCCTGTACGCACCGGAGCCGGCAAGCGGCAGCCGAACCGGAAAGCCGAACAGCTCCGGCACGATCATCCAGGCCGACTGGACCCCGTACGGCGCGGCCGATTCCTGGCACGCGCCGTGGGCCAACCTGCGCATCGGGCTGCAATACACGATCTACGACAAGTTCAACGGCGCGTCCAGCAACTACGACGGCTTCGGCCGTAACGCCCACGACAACAACACACTGTTTCTTTTCCTGTGGACTGCCATATAGCGGCAGAACAGTACAGCGAGGTCATCATGATAAATGTATACAACTCACAACCCACCCGGCGTGGCATGCTGCGGCTGCTCGCAGGAACGATCGTCTGCGCGGGAACATCGCGGCTTGGGTTGCTGTCAGCTGCAGAGGAACTGCCGCATCTGACCGATGCGAATCCGGCCGCTGCGTCACTCAACTACACCGAAGACACCGGCACGGTCGACGCCCGCAAGTTTCCCAAGCACACGCCGGACCAGCGCTGTGCGAACTGCAAGTTCTTTCAGGCCGGCTCGGGTGGGCAATACGCGCCTTGCC
>DASSGP010000215.1:0-4757 GCA_035693405.1 Rudaea sp.
GGCCCCTACTCAATGAATTTGCCACCCGGCGTCGGCCGTTTCGACTTGATCGCGATAAATTCCGGCTCCTCGCGGTCCAAACGCAGTGCGATCAGCTCGCCGCCCCAGACGCAGCCGCCGTCGATCGCGTAAATGCCCATGCCCTGGAAGCGCCCGAGCGTCGACCAGTGGCCGCAGACGATGCGGATGTCCCGCTCTTTCTGTCCCGGCACTTCGAACCATGGATACAGGCCTGCCTTCTGGGTGCCCGGCGGGCCTTTCTCGTTGTAGGCGATGCGGCCGCGCGCATCGCAATAGCGCATGCGTGTCAGCACGTTGATCGAGGCGCGCAGACGCTCGATGCCCTGCAGGCGCGGGCTCCACAGGTCAGGCTTGTTGCCGAACATCGCCTTGAGCAGGCGCCGGGAGTGGTCGCTGTGCAGCCGCTGTTCGACCTCGCGCGCTGCGCGCTCGGCGCCTTCGATCGTCCAGCGCGGTGCGAGGCCGGCGTGCACGAGCATGAATTTCAGCTCGCGGTCGATGTGCAGCAATGGCCGCGCGCGCAGCCAGTCGAGCAGCAGGTCGCGATCAGGCGCGAACAGGACCTCGCGCAATTCCGGATTGACCTTGCCTTGATCGGCTTCGTCGCGCTCGGCTACGGCAAGCAGGCTCAAGTCGTGATTGCCGAGCACGGTGATGGCGCGCTCGCCGAACGAGTGCACGAGCCGCAGCACCGCCAGCGACTGGCCGCCGCGGTTGACCAGGTCGCCGCAAAACCACAGCATGTCGCGCGCGGGGTCGAACCGGATCTTATCCAGCAACTGCTGCAGTTCGTCGTAACAGCCCTGGATGTCGCCGATGGCATAGGTTGCCATCAGTGCACCGTGCGCGGCACCGACAACGTGAACTGGGGGATGTTGGCGTCGAAGTGGCTGCCGTCGTCGGCGAGCATGTGGTAACTGCCGCGCATCGTCCCGACCGGCGTTTCGAGCACCGCGCCCGACGTGTAGTGGAAGTCCTCGCCAGGCCGCAGCCACGGTTGCTCGCCGACGACGCCGTCGCCGCGGACTTCCTCGACCTTGCCGTTCGCGTCGGTGATGATCCAGTGGCGCGAAATCAGCCGTGCCGCCACGCTGCCGGCGTTGGCGATGCGAATCGTGTACGCAAACACGTAGCGGCCGGCATCCGGCGCCGATTGCTCGGACAGGTAGCGCGTCTGAACAGCAACTGTGATCTCGTGGGGGTTCTTGTCGGCCATGGCGCGATTCTCCGGTACACGGCCCAATCCGGCAAGCGACCGCAAGTGAATCGCGTATGCCGAGACTGTTCCGCGCTGGTGTTGCCGCGCCACTGCCCGGACCGCTGGGCGTACCTAGGATGGCTGAAGATGTCGAGCCAGCGCCACGAACGCCGACGGCGCGAGTTGCTCGGCGCGCGCGCGTGGGTCTATGCCGGCCGCGTCGATCTGCGCAGTGGTGGCGACGTCGCGCAATGCATTGCTGAGCGTCTTGCGGCGCTGGCCGAATGCGGCGCGGACCAGGCGCTCGACCAGTTTCGTATCCGCGTCGGGCAGCAGATGCTCGGGCAGCGGCGTCAGCCGTACGATCGCAGAATCGACTTTCGGCGGCGGACGGAACGCGCCGGGCGGCACCTTGAACAGCGGCTCGACCGTGCAGCGCAATTGCAGCATCACGCTGAGGCGGCCGTAGGTCTTGCTGCCGGGCGGCGCCGCCATGCGGTCGACGACCTCCTTCTGCAACATGAAGTGCATGTCGCGAATCGACGCGGCGTGGTCGAGGCAGTGGAAAAGTATAGGAGTGGAAATGTTGTAGGGCAGGTTGCCGGCCACGCGCAGCTTCGTATCGCCTGCAAGCGCGCGCAAGTCGACCGTCAGCACGTCGGCGCTGATGATGTTGAGAACGCCGATGCCGCGCGTGCGCGCCGCGAGCGACTCGATCAGGTCGCGGTCGAGCTCGATCGCGGTCATGTGACCTGCAGCGCGCAGCAGCGGCAACGTCAATGCGCCTTCACCCGGGCCGATTTCGACAATACGGTCGTCCGGTTTTGGCGCGATCGCCTCGACGATGCGGCGCAGGATGCCTTGGTCGTGCAGGAAGTGCTGGCCGAAACGCTTGCGCGGAATGTGGGCGTGCTGCGGCCCGAAGTCATGGCCGCTGCTCATTTCGGTTTGCCGCTGTACGCCGGCGGCGCGACCCGAAGTTCCTCGACCAGCCAGTCACGGAACAAACGCACCGACGGCTTGTCGCCGTGATGCGGCGGATAGACCAGGTAACAGGTCTGCGGCGACGGAATGCGCTGCTTGAACGGCGCGACGAGCAAGCCGGCGCGCAGCTTCGTCGCCGCGAGCGAACCGCGCGCGAGCACGACGCCTTGGCCCTGCATCGCCGCCTGCAGCGCGAGTTCGGAATCGTTGAACACCGAGCCCTTGCGCGGCTCGGGCAGGTCGACGCCGGCAGCGGCGAACCATGGCGCCCAGGCGTGCGTTCGAATGCGCAGCAACGGGACACGCGCCAGGTCGGCGGGCACGCGCACGCGCGCGCTGCGCGCCAGCTTCGGACTCATCGACGGGAACAGTTCGTCGTCGAACAGCTTGATCGACTCGAAGCCTTCGTAGTTGCCGCTGCCGTAGCGAATCGCGACATCGACGCCGTCGTTGCGGAAATCGGCCAGCCCGGTCGTGCTCTCCAGCCGCAACTCGATGTTCGGATGCAGTTCGAGGAAGCTGCCGAGGCGAGCGACCAGCCAGGCCGCGGCGAACGACGGCAGCACGCTGACCGTGATCGAATTGCTGTCGCCACCGCGCACGCGTTCGACTGCGGTGGCGAGCGAATCGAGCGTCGCGCGCACGTCGAGGGCCAGCTGGCGGCCGGTTTCGGTCGCGCGCATCTGCCGGCCGGCACGTTCGAACAGGCGCACGCCGAGACTGGCTTCGAGCGCGTGGATCTGATGGCTCACGGCGCTGTGGGTCAGGTGCAGCTCGTCGGCGGCGCGCGTGTAGTTCTGATGCCGCACGGCGGCCTCCAGCACGCGGAATGAGCGCAGCGGCGGCAGGCGTTGCCACGGATTCATCGGTTACGCTCCCTCAAGAAATATTGTCCAAACTGCCGGACGAAGAACAAAGCCGCTTCAGTAACGTTTGAAGTAGAAGTGCGTCTATGCTTTCGCGTGCAGCGGCCCCCTTCCGGCTGCCCCACCTGCATGCGCTACAAATGCACTTGCAATTTCCACCTCGTACGCAGGGCATGGAGGTGGGGCGGATGGGGGCAAGCGTGGCTGGCGACTCACAAGCTGCTCCGAATCGAACGCTACAGTTCCCAGCGACGCCCAGCTGTGAATTCCGCTCACACCTGGGGCGAGAAAATACCGATTTTTCGCGTCGGGCGCCAGCGCTATGATGCAGTTCATTCGCAGTCCGCTGTCCCGCGGACTCGGGCGCATTGAAGCGCCACTGGAGTAGCCATGAATTTCGCAACCATTACACAACTGCTGCTGCTCGGCATGATCTGGGGTAGCTCGTTCCTGTTTCAGCGCATTACTGTGCCCGTTCTCGGAGTCGCCACGACGGCGGTCGGGCGCATCGTGCTTGCTGCAGTGGTCCTCATCGCCGTACTGGCCGCGACCCGGCGGCGCCTGCAGTGGCGCGCGCACTGGCGCGACTACCTGCTGGTCGGCCTGATCGGTTCGGGTTTCCCGTTTCTGTTGTTCGCGTTCGCGGCGCATTCGCTTCCGGCCGGTTACTCGGCTGTATTGAACGCGACCGTCCCGCTGTTCACCGTGCTGATCGGCTGGTCGGTCGGCGCGCGCCCATCTGCGTCGAAACTGGTCGGCGTCGTCGTCGGCATCCTCGGTGTGGTCACGCTGGTGCGGTTCGGAACGGTCGAGTTGAACTGGACGACGCTCGCGGCGTTCGCGGGCACGCTGCTGGCTTCGGTTTTCTACGCGTTCAACGCGCGCACGGTGAAGGCGCGCTTCGCGGCCGTCGACCCGCTGGTCGTTGCTGCCGGTGCGCAGATCGGGGCGGCATTGCCGTTGATGCCATGGATCGCAATCTCACCGCCGACACAGTCGCCGACTGCCGGCGCGATCTGGTCGCTGGTCGTGCTCGGCGTCGTGTGCACCGGCGTTGCGTACGCGCTGTTCTATCGGCTGATCCGCGACGCCGGCAGCGAGCGCGCGGTCACGGTGACGTTCATCGTGCCGGTATTCGCGCAGATCTGGGGCGCGATGTTCCTCGGCGAGGCGGTCACCTGGGCGAGCGCGATCGGCTGCGGCCTGGTCTTGTTCGCGGTCGCTCTGATCTTCGAGAAGATTCCGGGATTCTCGCGCCCGCCAGTAGCGGTTCCAGTGCTGGCGAAGCCCTGCGGCAACGCGTCTTAGTCCACGGAATTTTCGCGTCTTAGCCCACAGAACTCGTAACAAGCCGTCATCCCAGCGAAGGCCGGCATCCAGTTCTTTGCTCTTGTTCGACTAAAAGCTGGATTCCAGCCTTCACTGGAATGACGAGCAGTGGCGTTTGTCCCGCAGCCATGACGGCGCACGACGGGTCCAAAGCACTCCGCTGTACAATCCCTGCCCAGACCGCCGCCACAGATGTGGCGCGCGACGCAGTAATCGGCACGCAGGGCTCCATGACCCGCCAGCAGCAAATCACGAAGTACGTCACGAAGGCGATGCGCGGCATCGAGGTCGCGCCCTGGCATTCGCCAATCGTGCCGAGGCGCGAAGGCTTCAACTGCGTCACCCTGGACGTATTCGAC
>DASSGP010000216.1:0-4456 GCA_035693405.1 Rudaea sp.
GTCGGTGCTGCCCGAATCGAGCACGACGAGGTCGTCGGCCCAGGCGACGCTGGCCAGGCATTGTTCGAGCGTCGACGCGTTGTTGAACGTCGTGACAACGACGGAAAACGGCTGGCGCTCAGGCGCCAGCCCCCTCACCCCACCGCTCGCTCCGCGAGCGGTTCCCTCCTCTCCCGCTTTACGGGCGAGGGGCGTCGGTGGGCGGCCTTCGGCCGCCGTCTCTTCTATGGGTTCACGACTCACGACGATACTCCACCCGCGGTGGCGAGATGGCCGCGACGTACAGCGCGAGCAGCCACCAGAACAGCGAGCCCCACCACGCTGAATAGAAAGCCAGGTGCGTGTTCAGCGGGAAGCACATGACCGCCAACGCCAGTCCCGGCGCGAATGCGCGCCGGCGCGCGTCGGCATCGGCGCGCCGCCAGGCACGAATCGCCGCGACGGCGCCGGAGATCCAGAGCAGCAAACCGATTGCGCCGGTCTCGCTGAGCACTTCGAGAATGATCTGATGTGCGTGCATTGCGCCCTCGTCACCGTTCGCATCGACGAACGCATCGCCAGCCGCGGCGTAGCGCGGATAAGCGTAGCGGAAGCCGCGCACGCCGACGCCGGTGACCGGATGCGCCGCGACCATGCGCCCGGCCGTGCTCCAGATGCGCAGCCGGCCCGCACTGGCTTCGTCGACGGCCGCCGGCGTGCCGCGCAGCATCAGCAGCGTGCGCTGCACGCGCGAAGCAAACGCCGGCGAATCGTGGTCGGCGCTCCAGGCGGCGAGTCCGACGACGATGAGCGCGGCAAGACCCCAGGCCGCGAAACGCAGCGGCGAACGCGTCTGCTGCCAGAGGAACGCCGCGACGACGAGCGCATACATCAGCCACGCGGCGCGCGAACCGGCGAGCAGGATCGGCATCAGCATGAACACGCCGGCAACGACGAGTCCGCGTCCGCCGTAGCGATCGCGTGCTGCAACGAGCACGAACGGCGACAACACGGCCAGCACCGGCCCGAGCTTGAGATTGCCGGCGCCGAATATTCCGGACAGGCGTTCGGCCTCCATCGCGCCGGCGATGCTGTAGCCGGTGAAGATCTGCACCCAGGCGTCGAGCAGCCATAGCACGACGACGCCGGCAACCGCACACTCGATCTGCGGCCACAGGGCAGAGTCCCGCAACAGCAGCACTGCGAACAGCACATACGGCAGGAAGCGAAGCAGCACGGCAACGGTGGACCAGGTCTTGCCGGGCGCGATGGCATCCGGCGCCGAAATCAGTGCCGCCAGCCAGTAGGCAGCGAACAGCACGGTCGCAAGACGCACGCCCGGATCTGCGCTCAGTGTGTCGCGCATGCGCCACGCGAAGAAGAGTCCGATTCCCGCGGCAATCACCAGTGGGGCCTCGAACGCCTGGCCGAGCGGCAACAGCGCGAGGACGCTCAGCACGAGCAGCGCGGGCCACAGGCGTTGCCAGGCAATGAGATTCGAACTTCCTTGCACGCGCGGATTCCGCATTGGACAGGCGCGGATTGTAGCGCCTGCGCGAACGCGTCTTGCGGGAGCTGCCTGGAGACCGCCTTCCTCCTAGACGCCGGCGACTTCCCGATACAGCGCCAGCGTCGCCGCCTGCATGTCG
Source organism: Rudaea sp. (assembly GCA_035693405.1). Classification (GTDB taxonomy): domain Bacteria; phylum Pseudomonadota; class Gammaproteobacteria; order Xanthomonadales; family Rhodanobacteraceae; genus Rudaea. Next base: position 1,629 of record DASSGP010000216.1, read on the forward strand.
GCAAGGTGGTAACGCTGCAACGGCGCGATCGGCGGCGCGACGCGCAGCAGTTCGGCGGCGCGTTCGATCAGGCGGGTCAGGTCGCCGGGCGGCGAGCGGCCCTCGGGGTACAGTTCCGCGAGCAATTCGCCGACACCGCCATGGGCGTAGCCGAGTACGGGGCGACACAACGACAGCGCCTCGAGTACGGTGCGGCCGAACGCTTCGGGCTTGCGCGACAGTTGCAATATCAGCGCGCTGACGGCATAGACCTCGCGCACATCGCTGCGCGGCGCGCTGATCGCGATCTGCGCGCCGACGCCGCGCTCGACCGCGAGCGCCTCGAGTTCGCGGATGTAGGCCTCGCGTCCGGCTTCACGCGCGCCGAGCAGCAGCAGGCGGCAATCGAAGCCTCGCGCGCGCAGGCCGGCAAGCAATTCGATCGCGTCGCCGTGGCCCTTCAGGCGCGTGCCGCGGCCGGGCAAGGTCAGCAGGATGCCGCCGCGCAGCGCGGGATACTCGCCGAAGAACGCCTGGGTCCAGGTTTCCCTGGGCCGGTAGCCATAGGGAAATTCCGCCGGCTCGATTCCGCGCGGGATGACCGTCAAGCGCGCCGGATCGACACTCCGGTAATGGCGCAATACATGATCGCGCACGCTGTTCGACACGCAGACCACCCGCTCGCCGCGCGTCATGATCGAGCTGTAGGTCCCCGGCGAGTGCAGGCCATGCACGGTCGTGACGAAATGCGGGCGCGGCGCCGGCAGTGTGCGCAACGCGAAACGCGCGAGCCAGGCCGGCAGGCGCGAGCGCGCGTGCACGATGTCCGGCCGCCATTGCGCGAACAGCCGTCTAAGCGTCCAAATGTGGCGCAGCGTCGACAGCGACTTGCGGCCGATGTCGAGAGTGACGTGCTCGCTCCAGTCGCTCTGCAGTTTTTCGACCAGCCGGCCTCCGGCCGAAACCACGATCGAGCGGTGGCCGGCCAGGGTAAGGGCGCTGCCGATCTCGAGCGTCGTGCGCTCCACGCCGCCGGCATTGAGCGCCGGCAGCACCTGGACCACGGTCAGCCGACGCTGCTCCATATTCAGGAGACTTCAGCTTTCCAGCGAATACTGCGCGCCGCAATAAGGGCACTTGGCGCTGCCGGTTGCCTCGATCGGCAGGTACACCTTCGGGTGCGAGTTCCACAGCGCCATGCCCGGCATCGGGCATGACAACGGCAGGTCGGCGCGGGTGACTTCATAGCGGTTTTCGGCATTCGCCGGAATCGTCTTGACGGCGGAAGGATCGTGGCGCGGGGCGGAAGGTTGAGGCATGGCGGAGGGTCCGATGCGCGGCGTTGCGCGCGCGATGGCACAGTATAGAGCAAGCAATTTGCAAGCCACGCGATCCGGCGCTTTTGCCGCTGCGGACCCGGGTGACTACTGCGCCGGTCCGACTTGAGTATGATGATGGCTTGCCGCCACCGCCGGAGGATCACGTCGTGGATTTCAACAAGCTCATCGCGCGCGTCAAGAATATCCTGCTGACACCGAAAACCGAATGGCCGGTCATCGCGGCCGAACCCGATACGGTCCCGGGGCTGTTCAAGAATTACATTCTGATCCTGGCCGCGATTCCGGCCGTCATCGCGTTCCTGCACTACTCGGTGATCGGCATCACCGTGCCGATCGTCGGCGGCAGCTACCGCCTGGGCGTCGGCGCCGGCATCGTGCAGATGGTCGTGACGTATGCCGTCGCCGTCGGTGTTTCCTATTTGATGATGCTGATCATCGACGCACTTGCGCCAAGTTTCGGCGGCGAAAAGAACCAGGTGCAGGCGCTCAAGTCGATCGCCTATGCGTACACGGCGAGCTGGGTCGCCTCGATCCTCGGCATCATCGGCCCGCTCGGCATGCTCGCCCTGCTGGCCGCAGCGATCTATGGCATCTATCTGCTCTATCTGGGCTTGCCGCACACGATGAAGTGTCCGCAGGACAAGGCCGGCGGCTATGCGGCCGTGGTGATCGTCCTGGGCTTCGTCATCGGCCTGATTCTCGGAATGGTGCTCGCTACCGTCACTGGCCTCAATGCGATGGTCGGAGGCGCGATGAGCCACGGCGTCCTCGGCAGCACCAGCGACGCGACCTATACGCCCGGCAAGGGCGGCGCGCTCGGCGCACTCGCCGCGATCGGCCAGCAGGCGGCCGAGGCCAACAAGAGGATGGACGAAGCCAAGAAGACCGGCGATCCAAACGCACAGGCCCAGGCCGCCGGAGCGGCGGCCGGACAAATCCTCGGCGCCGTGCTTGGCGGCGGCGACAGCGTCGAAGCGCTGGCGCCCGATGCGCTCAAGCCATTCGTTCCCGATACGCTCGGCGGCATGCCGCGCACGAGCATGGAAGTGTCGCGCAACGCGGCGATCGGCATCCAGGTATCGAATGCGAAGGCAACCTATCAAGGACCGCAGGGCGGCCCCGAGATACGACTGGAGATCACCGACACAGGCGGCGCCAAAGGCGTCATGGCGCTGGCCGGCTTTGCCGCGATCGAAGAAGACAAGCAGACGCAGTCGGGCTACGAGAAAACCTATCACCAGAACGGCCGCATGATCCACGAGGAATGGAACAACAGCGGCAGTGGCGAATTCACCGTCATTCTCGGCGACCGCTTCGTCGTCTCCGTGCATGGATCGGGCGTGACCAATGTCGATGCGCTCAAGGCGGCGCTGGCCGGACTCAATCTTGCCGGACTCGAGGCGCTCAAGAGTGCCGGCGTGAAGAAGGGCTGACAGCGCTCGCGCGTTCACTCTGACTGCCGGGTTTTTCACTCGACCTTCCCTGCACGGGAAGGTCAGTGGAGCGGCG
>DASSGP010000217.1:0-11892 GCA_035693405.1 Rudaea sp.
CATACGAGCCGCCGGCGCAGCCGAATTCGGGCAAGCCACGGCTATTTCGATCGGCAACGTGAAGACCCTGTCCCGCGGCGCCGGCTGGAATGCGCTGGCACGCCTGATCCAGCGCTGCGGCCGCACGCGCGGCTATGGCGATTTCTACCACTACCATCTGCTCGCGCGCGGCAGCCTCGACCTCGTCATCGAATCCGACGTCAACATCCTCGACATCGCGGCGCTCGCCGTGATCGTGCGCGAGGCTGGCGGTGTGTTTACGGATCTCGCGGGGCGTGAACTGACACTGGATACGACGAGTGTACTGGCTGGCGCGCCGGCGCTGCATGCCGAGGCGCTGACGCTCGGATTGATCTAGCTTCTTGTCAAAGTCTTTTTTTCTTGCTCGTCATTCCGGCGGAAGCCGGAATCCAGCTACCAGCTCCGCTGTTGAAAGCCGCCGGAGTGACGAGCAAAGAGTTGTCGTCCGATCTATGGCCCTAGGCGATCCCCAACCCTCGCCCAGCGCCGCGCGCAACTTCCGGTCGGAGAGGCCCACCCGCCATTCGCCGCACTCACCCAACGCGTTAGAATATGCGGATGCGCAAACCCCCCATTGTTCATTCGACGCGACTCGCCGACGACAGTCATTTTCTCAAGGTCGAACTGATCGATCTGGAATTTTCCAACGGTGAGCGCCGGACTTACGAGCGCCTGAAAGGTTCCGGTCTCGGCGCCGTCATCATCGTGCCGATGCTCGACGATGAAACCGTGCTGCTCGTGCGCGAATACGGCGCCGGCATCGACCGCTACGAGCTTGGCTTGCCCAAGGGCCGGCTCGATCGGGACGAGACGGTCGAGCAGGGCGCCAATCGCGAGTTGAAGGAAGAGGTCGGCTATGGCGCTCGCGACCTGCATATCCTGACGACGCTTTCGCTGTCACCGTCGTACATGACCAGCATGACGCATGTGGTGCTCGCACGCGACCTGTATCCGGAAAAGCTCGCGGGGGATGAGCCCGAGGAACTCGAGGTCGTGCAATGGAAGATGTCGCAGCTGCACGATCTGATCGCCTGCCACGACGTCAGCGAGGGACGCTCGATCGCGGCGCTGTTCATAGCGCGCGAATATCTCGCCGGCCGCTTCAAACCGCAGCCATGAGCGACGACTTTGCCGAATTGGCGCGCGGCTGTTGCGCGATTGCGCGCACGGCGGGCCGCGCGATTCTCGAAGTCTATGACGGCGACTTCGCCGTAGAGCGCAAACAGGACAACTCGCCGCTGACGGCCGCCGATCTGGCTGCCCATCGCGCAATCGTCAGCGGTCTGCAGGTGCTGACGCCGCGCATTCCGGTGCTGTCCGAGGAATCCGCCGAACAGGCGGCGTGGAGCGTGCGCCGGCAATGGGCGCGCTACTGGCTCGTCGACCCGCTCGACGGCACGCGCGAGTTCGTCAAGCGCAACGGCGAGTTCACGGTCAACATCGCCTTGATCCACGAGCACCGTCCGGTGCTCGGCGTCGTGTATGCGCCGGTGCTCGACGAGATGTTCTGGGGCTGGCAGGGCGGACACGCGTTCGCTTCGTCTCCCGCGCAGCCCGGGTTGATGCAAAGTGGAAAAGTGGAATTGCGCACGCGCCCGCGCGCCACGCCGCTGCTTGTCGCCGGCAGCCGCTCGCATGCCGATCCGCGCACGCTGGCCGCGCTCGACAAACTCGGTCCGCACGAACTCAAGCCGCTCGGCTCGTCGCTGAAATTCTGCCGCGCCGCGCAAGGCCAGGCCGACCTGTACATCCGCTATGGATTGACCAGCGAATGGGACACGGCCGCCGGCCAGTGCGTGCTCGAACAGGCTGGCGGCGGCGTCACCGACATGAGCGGTGCGCCGCTGCGCTACAACACGAAGGAGTCGCTTCTGAATCCGGATTTTCTGGCGTTCGGCGACCTCTCGGTCGGCTGGGCGGCACTGATCGGCGGCGAGGCCGGCGCGTGAGCCGCGGCATCGGTGACCTGTTGCGCATCATGGCGGCGCTGCGCGATCCGCAGACCGGCTGCCCGTGGGACGTCGAGCAGAATTTCGACACGATCGCACCGTACACGATCGAGGAAGCGTACGAAGTCGCCGACGCGATCGACCGCCGCGACCTCGGTGGTCTGCGCGACGAACTGGGCGACCTGCTGCTCCAGGTCGTGTTTCATGCTCGCATGGCCGAGGAAGCCGGACACTTTCGCTTCGACGACGTCGTCGAGGCGATCTGCGACAAGCTGGTCCGGCGCCATCCGCACGTCTTCCCGGACGACAACGGAAACCTGCTGAGCGTGGCCGACAGCGAAGCGCAGACGACCGCGTGGGAGGAACACAAACGCCGCGAGCGCGCTGCCGGCGGCGAGAGCGATGCCAGCGCGTTGGCCGGCATTTCACGCGGGCTGCCGGAGTGGCAGCGCGCGCTGAAGCTGCAGAAACGCGCTGCACGCGTCGGCTTCGACTGGCAGTCGCCCGGTCCGGTGCTGGACAAGCTGCACGAGGAACTCGACGAGGTCCGGCATGAACTCGCCGCGGGCGCAAGTCCGGCGCGCATCGCCGATGAAATCGGTGACGTTCTTTTTGTCGGCGTCAATCTCGCACGCCTTGCCGGCGTCGACTACTCGCAGGCGCTGCGTGGTGCCAACGCCAAGTTCGAGCGCCGGTTCCGGCGCATGGAGGCGCTGGCGGCAGCCGACGGCGCGCCGTTGCAGGAAAACAGCCTCCCCGAGCAGGAGGCTTACTGGAACCGGGCCAAGGCCGAGGACAAGGCGGGCCAGCTGTAGCACCGCTTAAACCCTTTGCGGCGCGAGCGCATCCTAATGCCCATATTCCCAAGGAGATTGCACCGATGCGTGTCCTGTTTGGCTTGATCCTCGCTACCGTCAGTACCGCCGCGCTGGCCGGCCACGACTGCAAGTTCAGCGCCGAGCGCAACCTCGACATCGATCCGGCCGGTCTCAAGGCGCTGACTCTCGTGCTCGGTTCCAGCGACGCGCAGGTCGAAGGCGTTGCCGGCGTCAAGCGCATCGAAGTGCGTGGCAAGGCCTGCGCGTCGGAAGAAGAGTGGCTCAAGGATCTGACCGTCGACCAGGAACGAGGCGGTGACCGCGTCCGCGTGACCACGAGCAAGAATCGCTCGGGCACGCATATCAACCTGTTCGGGTCGAGCTACGCCTACATCGACCTGACCGTCCGCGTGCCGGTGGACCTGGCGCTCGAGGTCGACGCCGGCTCCGGCGATGCGGACGTCACGAACGTCGCCTCGCTGCGTTTCACTTCCGGCTCCGGCGACCTGAAGGCGCATCATGTGGTTGGCGACGTCATCGTCAAGGTCGGTTCGGGCGACGCGATCATCGACGATATCGGCAGTCTGAACGTCGAACGCGTCGGCTCCGGCGACATCCGGGCGTCGAATTCACGCGGCGACATCAAGGTTGGTCACGTCGGCTCGGGTGACGTGACGTTTGCCGATGTCCGCGGCAGCGTGCGCGTCGAATCGGTCGGCTCCGGCGATGTCGGCATCCGCCGCGCCAGTGGCGATGTCGAAATCGGCTCGATCGGCTCTGGCGATGTCACGGTCGACGGCGTCGGCGGCAATTTCATCGTCCACTCGGCCGGCAGCGGCGATCTGCATCACCACCAGGTCACCGGCAAGGTCGAAGTTCCCAAGCGTCACCAGGACGACTGACGCGCGAACGGCGGCTTGATTCATCAATGCGCCACGGCGCCTTGCCGTGGCGTGCGCGCGCGGGCAGAATCGCCGGATCGTCCTGTCTGCCGGCCGCCAATGAGCGCGCACTACGCCAGCTTTCGCGAGTTCTACCCGTTTTACCTTTCCGAGCACGCGAACCGGACCTGCCGCCGGCTGCACGTCGTCGGTAGCACGCTCGTGCTGATCGTGCTGCTTCTGGCCTGCATCAGCCAGCGCTGGATGCTGCTGTGGCTGCTGCCGCTGCTCGGCTACGGCTTCGCCTGGGTCGGCCATTTCTTCTTCGAGCACAATCATCCTGCAACATTCACGCATCCCCTCTATAGTTTCGCCGGCGACTGGGTCATGTACTGGCAGGTGCTGACCGGCCGCATTCCCTTTTAAAAATAGGGACGAGGGGCGAGGGGCGAGTAGAGAGTACAGAACAAGAACGTCGCTCTTGCTGTTCCCTCGCCCCTCGTCCCTACATCCCGCGTCACCAAACCTCTCGAGGAGTCCCGCAATGGCCTGGGTCCAGCTTGTCGCACTGCTTGCGCTGCTCGAATGCTTCTTCTTCGCCTACGCGGTCGGCAAGGCGCGTGAAACGTACCAGCTGAAAGCCCCGGCAACCGCCGGTAACGAGAACTTCGAACGCTACTTCCGCGTGCAGCAGAACACGATCGAGCAGATGATCCTGTTCCTGCCGTCATTGTTCATCGCCGCGGCCTACTGGCCTGCGCAATGGGTCGCGGCGCTCGGCGCGGTCTACCTCGTCGGACGTATCGTCTATTACCGCGCCTACGTGCGCGATCCGCGGTCGCGCGGCATCGGGTTCCTGCTGAGCAGTGCGCCGATCATCCTGCTCGTCGTGGCCGGCGCGATCGGCGTGGTGCGCGTATTGCTCAGCAGTTGACACTTCCGCGCCCGCGAAGGCGTCCTAGTCGAGAAAGATGAAGAACGCCGCGGCGACGATCAGGGCAAAGCCGACGATGTGGTTCCACTTGATCGCGGCGCCGAGGTACATCGTCGAGAACACGACGAACACCAGCAGCGTGATGATCTCCTGCATCGTCTTCAGTTGCGCCGGGTCATAGACGCGATAGCCGATGCGGTTGCCCGGCACCTGCAGGCAATACTCGAACAGCGCGATGCCCCAGCTCACGATGATCACGAGCCACAGCGGCCGGTCGGTGTACTTGAGGTGTCCGTACCAGGCGAACGTCATGAAGACATTGGAACCGAGCAACAGCAGGATCGGGGCAAGGTAGTTGAGCATGGGCGGATTTCCGTTCGCGTGTTCGCGCGCAAGGTTACCGGCTTGCCGCTCGCGTGTCCGCCATGGACCGCGATGGGCAAGACCGGATCCGGGATGCTAGAGTCGAATCGGGATCGTGGCAGTCGGGATCGAGGACGAGGAATGGGCATGGGAGCAGCACGAACGCGGCGCATCGCGCCGTTGTCGATGGGCATCGCCCTGGCGCTTGGCGCCGGCGCGGTACACGGCGCGGAGCCGAAGTTCGCCGGACTGCAGCGCCAGGATGGCGCGATCATGTTGCGGCAGGAGCTGCGCGGGCTCATGCCGCCAGTGCCGAAGACCGCAGCTTCCCCGGCGGCACTGTTGCCGGTGACGAGTTGTGCCGACGACGGCAGCGTCGGTACGTTGCGCACGGTCGTCGATGCAGCCGGAGAGGGCGACACGGTCGACCTGAGCGCCCTGACTTGCAGCACGATCACCCTGACGCAGGGCGCCATTCCACTTTTGTTGAACGACGTCACGCTCGTCGGCCCCGGTGCGAACGCGCTGGCAATCGACGCTGCGGGCAGCGATCGCGTCCTGGTGCATCCGGGAAATGGAACGCTGACGGTGACGGCGCTGACCCTGCGCAACGGCGCGGCCAGCGTCAGCGGCTACCATGTCACCGGTGGCGGCTGCATCGCCTCGGGCGGCTACCTCGTGCTCGACCACAGCGTCGTGCGCGACTGCCGGGCGGCCGCGGAAGGCGTTTACGGCGGCGGCATCTTCGCCTACACGGTGACGATGTATACGAGTACACTTTCCGGCGCGGTCGCTCTCGGCCAGAACCCGAACACCGGCACCGCGACATTCGGCGGTGGCGCGTATGCCGCCTACTTCAATATCGTCGACAGCACGATCAGCGGCAACCGCGCCGGGCACGATCTCAGCGACGGCCAGCCCAGCTACGACATCGGCGGCGGCATCTTCTCGAACTTCGGCGGCTCGATCCGCTCGTCGACGATCGCGAACAACTACTCGTACGGGTTCGGCGGCGGGATTTCCGCATTCAATGGCGTGGTCGCCGTCGCGAACAGCACGATTTCCGGCAACACGGCGAAGACTCGTGGCGGCGGCGGACTCGATCTGCGCGTGTTCTACGGCGGGTCGATCAGCAACAGCACGATCACCGCGAATGCCGCGCCCATCGGCGGCGGCGTCAACCTGCGTGGCCGGCCGGACCAATTCGAGCTGCAGAGCACTCTGATTGGCGGGAACACCGCGACCGCCGGGGTTGGCGCCGATGTCGGTTCGGAGCGGGCGACGATCTTGCTCGGGAACAATAATCTGGTCGTGGCCGCGGATGCGAACGTCACGCTGCCGAACGATACGCTGCACGGCGCGCCGCTGCTGTTGCCGCTGGCAGCCAACGGCGGACCGACGCTCACGCATGGCCTCGCGCCCGGCAGCCCGGCAATCGACGCGGGCAACAACTTCGCCTCGCTCGCCAGCGATCAGCGCGGCGCGGGATTCCCGCGCGTGCTCGGCGTGGCGGCCGATATCGGCGCCTTCGAAGGTGTCGTCGCGCCGACGGCCCGACCGCCGCCGGTGCCGGCGCCGGCCACGTCCGGCTGGGCGCTCGCCGTATTGGGCCTGGCCCTGGCATGGCTGGGAATACGCAACCGAGGCCGGCAAGCGCCTTCCCCGGGCATCTTCACGCACTTCTCACCCTGCAGCAGGCATCCTTCACAAACGTGAAGACAGCGCCGGTTGATGGCCGGCAAGGCAGGCAGACCATGAAACAGCGTGACGAACAGGCCGGTTTGATCCTCCTGGTCGAAGACAACCGCGGGATTTCCGAAATGGTCGGCGAATTCCTCGAGCGCCGCGGCTACAGCATCGATTACGCCGCCGACGGCGTAACCGGCTTGCACCTGGCCGTGACCAACAGTTACGACGTCATCGTTCTTGATTTGATGCTGCCCGGCATGGATGGACTGGATGTCTGCCGCAAGCTGCGCGTCGACGCCAAGAAACCGACGCCGGTGCTTATGCTGACCGCGCGCGATACGCTCGAGGACAAGCTCGTCGGGCTCGATGCCGGCGCCGACGACTATCTGGTCAAACCGTTCGAGATCCGCGAGCTCGAAGCGCGCGTTCGCGCGCTGATCCGGCGCGAGCGCCGCCAGGTCAGCGCGGAGCTGCTCAGCGTCGGCGACCTCGTGCTCGATACCGCCAGCCTGCGCCTGACGCGCGCGGGGCAGGAACTGCTGGTTTCGCCGATCGGCCTGCGCCTGCTGACGATCCTGATGCGCGAGTCGCCGCGCGTCGTCAGCCGGCGCTCGATCGAGCGTGAAGTATGGGGCGACCTGCTGCCCGATTCGGACACGCTGCGCAGCCATTTGTATAATTTGCGCAAAATCATAGACAAGCCGTTCCAGAAGCCGCTGCTGCACACGATCCACAGCGCCGGCTATCGGCTTGCCGATCTGGATGCGGAGACCGCGGCCAGCCGGGCCTCCTGAGGGAAGCTCTGAACAAGTCTGCATAGGCGTCATGACATCACCCCTGCATTTCAAATTAAACCGACGGGGCCGATCTGTCTGCGCGCAGCTCATCGGTGCACCGGCTCGACACGACTGCATGGATGCTGGAGGTAGGGCAACGCAAGGAGCGGTTGCCGAGACGGCCAGTCTGCCTTCGCCGACGCGCCTTGATCTGCACACAGACCGATCGGTAACGCCTGTGCAGACTTGTCCAGAGCTTCCCTAGCAGGGCCGGACGACATGCGCCTTCGTCCAGGAATCCGCCGCAAGCTGTGGGTCGTCTTTGTCCTCCAAGTCGTGGCGATCAGCTTCGCTACCGTGCTCGGCGTCTATGGCGCGGCGACCGTGCTCGAGGACGTCCTGATCCGGCGCGCGCTGACCGGCGAGGCGGATTTCTTCTGGCAGCGGCGCGCGCAGGAACCGCAGGCGCCGGCGCCGCAGACGAACAACATGACCGGCTATCTCGTCGCGGCAGGTGCATCGACGCAGAGCCTGCCCGAGGTGCTGCGCCTGCTCAAGCCGGGCTACCAGCGCGTGCCGGGCGAGCACGGTGAAGTCCTCGCGTTCGTCTCCGACGGGCCGTCCGGCCGCCTGTATCTCGTGTTCAATCAGGAGCAGGTCGGGCGGCTGGCGTTCCTGTTCGGCTTCATGCCGCTGATCCTCGTGCTGATCATCATCTACATCACGACCTGGCTGGCCTATCGCGCCTCGCGGCGGGCGCTTTCGCCGGTCGTCGCGCTGGCCAAGGTCGTGCGCGACTGGGATCCGAAGGAGCCCGACCTTGCGGCGTTGTCGCCCGAACGCCTGTCGAGCGATCCCGACGGCGACGTCGAGACGCTGGCGCGCGCGCTGCACGGTTTTGCCAGCCGGATCGAAGAGTTCATCGCGCGCGAACGCGATTTCACGCGCGATGCCAGCCACGAAATGCGCAGCCCGCTGACCGTGATCAAGGTTGCCGCCGAAGTCCTGCAGGAAGAGGAACTGTCGCCGTTCGGCCAGCGCACCGTCGTGCGCATCCAGCGTTCCGCGCAGGACATGGAAGCACTGATGGAGGCATTCCTGATCCTCGCGCGCGAAGCCGATACCGGATTGCCGGAGGAAGACTTCATCGTCAACGATATCGTTCGCGAGGAAGTCGAACGCGCGCAGCCGCTCGTTGCCGGTCGGCCGTTGATGCTGGCTCTCGATGAGCCCGGCGCCTTCGCCCTGCACGCGCCGCCGAAGGTGCTGGCCGTGCTGGTCGGCAACCTGATCCGCAACGCCTGCCTGTACACCGAGAGCGGCGAGGTGCGCACGACGATCGGCATGGACTTCATCCGCATCCAGGACAGCGGCATCGGCATGAGCGAAGAGGAGGTTGCGCGCGCGTTCCAGCCGTTTTTCCGCGGCGGCCGCAGCCGGCGCGGCGGACACGGCGTCGGCCTGACGATCGTCAAGCGCCTGTCCGACCGTTTCAGCTGGCCGGTCGAGATGACCAGCGAGATGGGACATGGCACGTGCGTCACGATCCATTTTCCGCAGGCGCGCGCAGAGACGCTGTTGCCCTCGGAGGCATTCGACATTCCGGCCACGCAGTGATTCGATCACAGTTCGACGGCATATACTTGCGCGCATGAACCGTTCGCTCGAGGAGTTGTCATGCGGCATGTCGTCCAAGCCCTGTTGTTGTCACTGTGCTTCACGCTGAGCGCGATGGCGGCGACTCCGGTGTTCGTGATCCACGGTGGCGCAGGCGTGATCGCCAAGGAAGTCACGCCGGAGAAAGAGAAAGCCTATCGCGCTGAACTGCAGCGCGCGCTCGAAGCCGGCTATGCCGTGCTCAAGGGCGGCGGCAACAGCCTCGATGCGGTGAGCAAAGCGATCGTGATCATGGAAGACTCGCCTCTGTTCAACGCCGGCAAGGGCGCGGTGTTCAATCACGACGGCAAGAACGAACTCGATTCCTCGATCATGGACGGCGCCACCCTGCGCGCCGGCGCCGTCGCCAGCGTGCGCCGGGTCAGGAACCCGATCCTGCTCGCGCGCGCGGTCATGGAAAAGTCGCCGCACGTGATGCTGGTCGGCGATGGCGCCGAGGAGTTCGCGCAGTCGATCGGCATGACCCTCGTCGACCCGAAATATTTCTATACCGAAACGCGCTGGGAGCAATTGCAGGAGGAACTGAAGAAGGAGCAGGACAAGAGCGCCGATACGAGCAAGGCGCCGGGACATGGCACGGTCGGCGCGGTCGCGCTCGACAAGCAGGGAAACCTCGCAGCAGGCACGTCGACCGGCGGCATGACCAACAAGCGCTTCGGCCGCGTCGGCGATTCGCCGATCATCGGCGCCGGCACGTACGCGAACGCGAAGTGCGCCGTTTCGGCGACAGGCTGGGGCGAGTTCTACATCCGCGCCAACGCCGCGCATGACATTTGCGCCCGCGTCGAATACAAGGGCGAGCCGATCGCCCAGGCGGCGAAGGAGGTCGTGATGGAAGTCGTGCCGAAGCTCGGCGGCGATGGCGGAGTGATCGCGCTCGACGCACAGGGCAACTTCGCGACACCGTTCAATACCGAAGGCATGTTCCGCGGCTGGGTCGATCGCGACGGGAAAATCCATATCGCGATTTTTCCGGAGTAGCTTGACTGCGATGCGAATGCATCGCCCGAGCGAGGGTCGATTCGATGAGGATTGCCTTCGGATTGAAAGCACATTCCGGTTGGGCTGCGCTCGTCGTCATCGGCGACGGTGACGGCGAGGTCTGCGTGGTCGATCGACGCCGCGTCGGACTCGTCGAGGAAGCGAACCGCAGTTGGGCGGGCGCGCCTTTTCACGCGGCCGAGGGCATGACGCCGGCGCCGGCACGCAAGCTCGTGGAGCGGGCCGTTGCCGAGGCTCGCCTCTGCGCGACCCGGAAGATGCGCCTGGAGATCGAACGCGCCGCGGAAGCCGGGCACGAGATCGTCGCCTGCGCCGTGCTCACCCCGGCGCCGATGCCGGACTGGAGCATCGAACAAATCCGCGCCGTGCATTTCCGCATGCACAAGGCCGAGGGAGTGATGTTCCCGGATGCGCTGGCGCGCGCCGCCGAGACCTGTGGGTTGCGCCTGCTGGCCGTCGCCGAGAAGGACCTGGCCGCGCAGGTCGAAGAGGTTCTGGCCATGCCGGCCGGCGCCGCGATGAAAAAGGTAACGTTGCTCGGAAAAAGCGTCGGGCCGCCCTGGGGCGCCGACCAGAAAATTGCAACTCTCGCCGCCATGATCGCGCTGAGGACCTGTGGCGGATAGCTCGTCCGCCTGCGGTCACCGGTTTTTGGCGCGCGAACGCCTCTGCGCGTCGGCCGGTCCCACAATATTCGCGTTCCAGCGCGTCCGCTGTACGCCAATCGGCGTAGAGTAACGGCTCCTACGTTGCTTGGGGAGAAACGTCATGGTCCTGTGTCCCGTTGCGCTGGCTGTCGGCTGCCGGAAATGTCCGATCTTCAGCGTCTGCCCGGTGAAGAGCGTGATCGGCGACTACAAGCCCGAAGACGATGCGAAAGAAAAGTCGGCGTCGAGCGGCAAGAAGAAGAAATAGCGCGCGCCCAGCGCGACTCCTCTACCTGCCTCGGATGCAGGCGCAGCAGGAGCCAGGCTAGAAGATGTAGTGCATTCCGATCGAGCCAAGCTGGGTCGCCTCGATCTGCAGCCCGTTGACGCGCTGGTACAACGGCACCTGGAGAAACGCGTAGGCGGAAAACCGCCGCGAGATATTCCAGGTGACGCCGGGGCTCAGGTAGACGAGTGAGGCACCGCTGTTTTCGACGTCCGCGTTCGCACCGCTTTCGCGTTTCTCGACCCGCGCATTGACCTGCAGTTGCGGAACGAACGTTTCGCTGGCCGTGTAGCGCACCCCGAGGTTGAAATTCAGGCCGGTGCCGGGCCGGAAATGTTCACGCGAGTCGAGCGGCTGCGACAACATCGCGTGTGCGAAGTAGTCCCAGTTCTGCGCGAGCCCGCCGAAGTTGTACACGCCGAGCAGCAGGTCGGTGGTCCCGGTACCGAGTTGCAGGCCGCGGTCGAGCGGTTCGCCCGCCTGGGGGCCGGTGAGGAAGTCGCTGCCGAATTGTCCGGTCGGCAGCTTCAGGCCGAACTCGATGCCGGTGTTGCGGTGCTCGCCCAGGCCCATGTAGCGGCCGACGACGCGCAGGTCGCCGATGCCTTTGTCGTGCGACGTCGATACCTCGGTGTCGCCCTCGGCGATCGTGGCGTGCGAGCGGTCGTACCACGGCAGCTGGAAGTTCACGCCCCAGTCCTTGTTCGGACTGTAGTCGAGGTTCAGCGCGTAGTTGCGGTTGATCGTGTACTGCTGGACCTCCTGCTCGTTAGGAATGGGCACGCTCGAACGCGGCACGCTGTCCGTCCCGGAACGAAGCTGGTCCTGGTTGAAGTAATCAAAACGGAA
>DASSGP010000218.1:0-15430 GCA_035693405.1 Rudaea sp.
GGAGCGATGATCTGCACGGCATCGCCAAGCGCGCCATAGGCTTCCTCGTTGGCGCCGAGTTCGCTGTACAGGGTTGCCATGTGCATCAGGCTGCGCGCGCGCCACGACGCCACGCCGAACTGATCGGTATCGAATTCGCGAAACGCCAGTTCGGCGTGCGCAAAAGATTTTGCAATCTGGCCGCGGCGCAGGGCGATGTCGGCCAGCATCAGGCGCAAGCGGCCGCGCAGCATCGGCGCGTCGGGACCGCTCGCCATCGCCAGGCTGCGCGAACCAATGTCTTCCGCTGCCTGCAAGTCGCCACGGTCGCGCTGCACACCGGCGTAATTCTGCGCGGCGACGATGTAGTCCGCGTATTCGCCGAGGGCCTGGTAGTTCTTCAGCAGCCACTCGAAGCAGGTTGCGGCTTGGTCGAGCCGGCCGAGCGACTGCAGCGACAGGCAGCGTGGATTTTCCATGCGCGCCGAGAAGTAGGTTTGCGGGCCGTGCAACGTCGCCGGATCGGGTGTCTGGTCGAGTACTGCCTGGTATGCGTCGGTCGAGCGCAGTGCTTCGATCCGTCCAAGGTGCGCGGCCAGTGCGCGCTCGCGCTCGCGCAGCGCCGTCCAAGCCTGCTCGGCTGTTTCGAACGCCGCAATCGCCTCGCTGCTGCGGCTGTTCGCGGCGAGCACTTCCGCGGCAAAGTGCAGCGCGATCGCGCGTTCCCGCGGAGTTGGCGCGTCGTCGCGAAGAGCATCGATGGTGGCCAGCATCTCGGCGAGGTGCTGCCGATCGGGCTTGTCGAGCGCGCCGCCGATGGAGCCTGCACGCTGCACCCAGGCAATCTGCGCCTGCGCCTTGGGTGCCGGCATGCAGTGCAGCGTGACCTTGACCGTCGCGCGCGCGCGGCTATCGGGTTCCGTGCGCTGGACGACTACCGTCGTTTCCGCAGAGACAGGCAACCAGTGCCAGCCGAAGCGCAACGGTTGCGGGATCGTGATCGCTTCCGATGACGCAGCCGCCAGCTTCACGCGCTGGCCGGCTTCCTCGACCTCGAGCCATGCCGATTCGGAGGCAATGCGGATGTCCAGTCCCGCACCGGCAGCTGGCAAGTCAATCGAGCGCGCCTGCGGTGCCGTTGCACACGACAACGGCACCACCGCCGGTTGCGCCTGGGCGCGCGCCGCGGAGATCAAGCACAACGCGCCCAGAACAAAAATGCGCAAGTCGCCCACGCCGTTCGGATCAATCTCCCGGCAGTGTAAGCGAATTTCCTACCGCGGCCACGGCGGTTCGCCGCCCTGTCCGATCGGACCTTCGAACACGATCGGGCCGGACGGCATCGGCGGAATCGTGTAGACGTTGCCCGGCGTCTCCGGCCGCGGAGCGACGCACTTGCTCTGGAAGACTTCGAGCCGGTACTGCTTCTGGAAATTGATCGAGCTGTACGGGTAGCGGTCGAGCAGGTAGGTGACGAATTCGTACGTGTCGTTGCGGCCGGTGTAGTTGCCCGACAGGTAGTAGATCTGATCCACGCCATTCAGTGATTCGTGATGCGCTTGCAGCGCCACTTGGAGTTTCGACGTCGTCGCGCCGGCTGCGGTCAACGCCAGGACGTATCCGCCATTGCCGACGGCGCTCACAGTCATCTTGTCGCCACTGGCCGGCTTGTTCTTCTCGTTGATGTCGCCGCATTCGCCGGTGACGAATCCCAGCTGCACGGCTTCCATCGTCAGGAAGTCTTGCGGATCGAGGCCGGCGCGGATCGCCAGGTCGTCGGTCCCGGGCCGCAGCGTCAGCACGTCGCCGATCGCGTCGGGCCGCAGCGTCGCGCACGAAAGCGTATCGATGCAGTCGGCGCGCGTGTCGCCCGACCAGGCGAGGCCGCCCATGATCGCGAGGAAAAATGCCGTTCTGATTTGTACTCCTGTGTTCATTTCAAACTCCCTTTTGATTTGAGTGAAAGCGAACGCATCTGCGTCCGCCCGCCGGCGCTGTAACTGACGTGCGCATCCGCGGCCGCCGCCAGCGTGTTGCGGTCCGCGAGAAAGGTGACGAAGCCATCCGGTGAACGGTCGAGCGCGCGTTCCTTGCCATCTCCGACATCGAGCGTGACGCGCTCGGCGCCGAGCGGAACCGCAACTTCGACCAGCACGTAAGCGGACTGGCTGGTCGCGTGTTCGATGCGCGCCGGCGTGCTGTCGCCGCGCATCGTGTCGTAGATGATCCGGGTCGGGCTCGCGATGACGCCTGGAGCGACGTCCGTGCTGCGCGCGCTGCGCCCGAGCCCACCGACGCCGATGCCGAGCAACAGCGACGCCGCGAGCGCGAGCCACGTCGGAGTGGCGCGCCATTGGCGCACATTCGATCGGGAGCGCGGAGGAATCCGCTTGATTGGAACCGGCGCCGGCCTGCCGTTGCCGAGCTTGAGTGAACCCGCGTCCGTGCCGCCTCGGCCGATGCCGCCAGGTTCCTCGATTGCGGTTAGCGTGTTGTCAGCGGCTCCGCCCGGGCGACCGCCGCCATCGACGGACACATCCGTATGTCGTATCGATGCGGCGGCCGCCAAGGCGTCGCGCAACCGGGTATCGGCCTCGATCGTTGCCAGCAATTCCCGCCGTTCCATGGCGTAGGTCTCGAACCACTGCGCTTCCTCACCGGCAAGCTGGCGATCCAGATACTGGATCAGCCACGCTTGTTCCAGCCAGGCTGACATCCGTGTCGGCGTTGTGGTCGGGGCCACTTGCAACTCCCTGGAATCGGACCGATTCCCCGTGCACGGATAGGTGTCGTGAGGACGGGAGTTGTCTCATCAAGCCCGCAATGGGTGTTGCCAGACTAACGCCATAGAGAAAGGAGGCGGGATCTTACAAGACCGAACAAGTGAACAATCACAAAATATATATTTGTAGCTAATGTGCCGCACCCGACCCAATCGGCATGAGATCGATCGTCTGCATTCCGGCCCAAAAGAAAGGGTGACGGAACGCGCGGCTCTCGCGCAGGCGCAACTGAGCCGCCCGCAGTGCATGTGCAGCATCATGGTGAGGGTCAGAAGTTATCGCGGAGTAAAACGCAGGAACCCAAAGCGCCGCAGCCGCATCGCTGATCGGCCACAGCGCGGCGACCACGTGCTTCGCGCCAGCGCGCGAGACCGCATCGGCGAAGCTGAGATTGCCATTGACCGCCGTGCCGCTGTCACCTAGCTGGCACGCATTCAAGACGACGAGATCGGCGTTCACGCCGGAATCGAGGATGTCGATCCAGCTCAGGAATGTCGGTATCTTCTCGTCGCCGGTCGGTTCAAGCCAGATGCCAGCGTAGCCGATGCGTTGCGGTTGCGCGAGCCCGTGCGCAGCGATATGTACCCACGCGCCCGGCTGCTGCAACGCCGACATCAGCGACATGCGAGTCGCAGGAGGAGTCTGCAGGGAAATTGCGCTGCGGGACACTGCATTGCTTATCGCGGCCGCTTCTGCTTCGGCGGCGGCAAGTGGGGGCAACATTGAGTGGTCACTTTCCTGCGCGGCAACCATCACCTGCAAACTTCTCGGGGATGGGCTCTCGGCGTCACGCCCGGTCGCGTCCAACCGCACAAGTTCAATGGTTGTTGTGTCGACAAGGAACGAGGAAGCACCTGGCCAAGTCAGTACGTCCCAAGGCACGCCGTTGAGGGGTTCCTCGGCGAGGATATAGAGGTGTCTCGCGGGCTGCGTGAGTGGCATCGCCCCAAGCAGTTGAGCAGACAAGTCTTGCGCGGCCACTTCGATCTCAGTGACTGAAGAATTTGGTGACCGCATGAGTTCTCGTAATGCGAGGACTCCGCCTCGCACCTTGTCCGGTGATGCGGCATCGATCAACTCCACCCGGTCGCGGGTCACCCAGAGCAGCGCACCACGCGTCGCACCGTCGAGATAAGCAAGGAAAGCTGCCTCCGCATCCAGTGTGTGCTGGAAGGCCAATAGTGCTGAGGTGTTGACTCTTCCCTTAACCTCGGTGCTGTGCCGTTCAGGTCGTGCCAGCAATGAGAGCAATTCACGTTGCGTGGCCGTTTCAGGAGGAGCGCCCACTGTTGGCCGCGGTACCAATAGTTCCCATGCGAGGGCGTGATCAAACTTCCCCACCGCAGCTGGCAGAGTCGCAGTGTCAGTGGACTGCCTTCCACTAGCGTTGAGCGCGACCCACGTCCACATCGCGTTTATTCTTGCCGCTGTGTCAGTCCGCTGTGTCGGTTCTAGTGCCGCAAGAACTGCTGTCCGGCGCAAAGTCAGCGCCTGGCGTGTTACTACATAGCGAAGAATCGGGTTTCCGGTACGTGGAGCCAATGCGGCAATACGCCGCGCCTGTGCAAGCAGCCTCTGCTGTGCGGCCTCAGCATTCCCCCGGCGCATCCAATACTTGGCCTCGACCTGCGCCGCGCTAATTTGATTTCGGAGCGAGAGGGGCATGTGAGCGAGCTCATTTATTGCGTGCAGTGCATCGGCAGGTCGGTTTTCGTGTAGCGCGAGCTCCGCCTCAAGCATCAAGTTCATGCCGGCATCAAGCGGGTAGTCGCCATAATGCTCGGCAATGTCATGTTTGGCCTGCGCGAAGTCACCGAGCTCGATTTGCAGATGCAGTCGTTTGCTGCGCGTTGACTCGTAGCTGGGCAGCATCTTCAATTGCGCATACGTCTCCTCCGCGGCGCGCCGCCACAACAGCGCAGACTGAAGACGACGGCCATTGGTTTCGATATCTGCGAAGACGTTCATCGCCGCCGCCATTCGATTCGGTGCGCCAAGTGGCGCCAACCGCTTCACTGCATCGTTGAGAAAGCCGTAGGCCTCATCATCGGCACCGAGCTGACTATAGAGACTCGCAATGACAAGCAAGGCATTTGCCTGCCAGCGGAGCGCGCCGCTTTGAGCATGTTCGAATTGATCGAGCGCGGCATTTGCGTGTGCGAGCGCCTCGCCAATTCGTCCGCGGCGCAAGCTGATGTCTGCCAGCATGAGGTGTAGGCGACCGCGCATCATCGTCGCATCCACGCCGGAGACAATAGCAAGGCAGCGTACGCCCAAATCTTCGGCCGCCTGAAGATTACCGCGATCGCGCTGCAGCGCGGCAAAGTTTTGCGCCGCGACGAGATATTCGCCCCGCTCATTGAGCGCTTGGTAGGTCGCCAACAACCATTCAAAACAATCGCTGGCCTCGTGGAGGCGACCGAGGGCCTGAAGGCTGAGGCAACGTTCATTGCCTAGGCGCGCCGTGAGGTAAGACTGCGCCCCATTCAGAGCTGTCACGTCCTGAGTCATGTCGAGTACACGCCTATACTCGGCGACGGCGAGCATTTCTCCGACGCGGCCAAGGTGCGCGGCGAGCGTGCGGTTATTGTCGCCGAGTGAGACCCAGGCGCGTTCGGCCATTTCGAATGCTCGAACGGCTTCCTCGCTGCGACTGTTGGTCGCGAGTGCTTCAGCGAAAGAATGCAGTGCGATGGCGCGCGCGGTTGCGTCGCCTGCTTCGGCTTTGAGAGACTGAATAGCACCCAAAAGGCGAGCTAGGTGCTCTTGATCAGTCGGTGTGTCGAGCATTGTCGCGAGCTCGCCCATCTTTCGCAGCCACTCGAGCCTCGACTTCACTTCTGGAGTTACAGAGCAATGCAGGGTTACCTTGGCCGCACCGAGCGCGCGACTGTCAAGGTCGTCCCTACCAAGCGTGATTACATCTCCGTCCTGCGCAGATATCCAATGCCAGCCATAGCGCAACGGTTGCGGAATGGTGATTGCGCCAGGAGGGGCGTCAGCCAATGTCAGTCTCTGGCCGACTTCTTCGATTTCAAGCAAGGCCGGCGCATCGACGATGCGCAAGCGGATGTATCGACTTTCACCGAGGGCCAACGACCGATTTGGAGCGTCCTTCAAGCAAGACAGCCGAACAATATTCTCGGAAGGTTCCACTCCCCGACCCTGGCCGACACAAAGCAGGCTCAAAAGAAAAA
Organism: Rudaea sp.; assembly: GCA_035693405.1. GTDB lineage: Bacteria > Pseudomonadota > Gammaproteobacteria > Xanthomonadales > Rhodanobacteraceae > Rudaea. Next base: position 5,960 of record DASSGP010000218.1, read on the forward strand.
ACCTGAATATCTGACTCCCCGACAGCCCACGAGTGTCGCGACAACGCTTCAATGTGGGTGATCCGGCTCGTTTCCGCTTCCGCTGGTGGGCTCTTTCGGGCAAAAAGCGGGAGGTGAGGTATTGGCTGTGGCATCGCCGCGATCTGGTCGTTCGTTGTAGCAATCTGAGTCAGCGGACGAGTCTGGAAATGCCTCGACGTGAAAAAATCTTCCATAGTCGCCGCACGTCGTATCTCCGAAAAAAACAAAATAGTCAAAGCCGTTGTTGTCGGGCGTCGTCGTCTGCAGCCAGACGACGTCACTAGTGCCACTAGGGTGGGAAGGTACCAGTGGGCGAACAAGGAGCTCGCTGCCCTGGATGAGGTACAGCAATTGCGTACCGCCATCTTTTTGTATAAACGCCTTCGCGCCGTCGCCGTTCATTGGCAACGGCGACGGCGTGCATTTCGTAAGGTGAGGTGGTGGTGTGCGAAGTGTGACGAGGCCATGTGTATCAAATGCGTCCACGTTCTTGGTGCCGAACACTTTGATCGGAGTGGTCGCCTTGACCCCATGTATCGTGTGGTGGCCCGCCAAGTCGATGCTTGAATGCCGGATTATCGGGTTTCTACCCAAGTCGTTTACGACGTCCATGCAATGCGGCCCTGGAGGTGGTGGTGGGGCCACAAACTGTTCTACCTTGGCGCCACTCTGACACCCAACTGCCGTAGATCCCTGGCCGTCGACAGGTGCTGCGCACACGGAACAGATCAACAGGAGAGCTAGAGTGAACGAAAGGGTGACGAATTGACTTGTTTTTTTCATTTTGCCCCCTGCGACAAATTGACAAACCGCCGACTCTTGACAAGTTCGGTTGCCCGGAAAAGACAATCTATGTGCCTCTATCGACCCATCGGCTGAAGTTCGCATCGCCCGTTGCGCGCCGCTTGGAAAAAGGCGTTGTCACTGTAATTCCAGCGCGACATGATGCTGTTCTGGATCGCCACGTAGTACGTAGTTAACCTTGGCATGTTCTCGTTTTGAGACAAGTTCGCGCTCCACCAAAAAACTCACAAACCCATCCGGCGAAACCGTCAGCTTCTGCTCCGGCGCATCGCCCATCTTCAGCGTGATGTTCTCCGCCCCCGGCGGCACAGCAACTTCGATAAACACGTACGGCGACTTGCTGTCTGCATGCTCGACGCGCGGTGGCGTGGGTTCGCCGCGCATAGTGTCGTAGATGATTCGTGTCGGGCTTGCGACCAGTTCGGGAGCCGCGTTGTCCGGCGCCAGTGAGCGCGTGCCGACGAAACCCACTCCAAGCCCGAGCACGAGCGTCGCCGCCATCGCCAGCCAAACCGGCGCGCGCCCGTTCGCGGTGAAGCGAACTCTCGCCTGCGCCCGCACCTCTGCCTTGTCGCGCGCGTAAGCAAGCGGTGTCGGTTCGCTCACCCCACTCGGCGCATCGCCAGTCGCTCCGCCCTGGCGACCGCCGCGATCGACTGACCTTTCCATGTGCCGCATCGATGCGTCAGCCGCCAGGGCATCGCGCAAACGGGTATCGGCCTCGATCATCGCCAGCAGCTCCGGCTTGTCCAGGGCGTACGCCTCGAACCAGTTCGCTTCCTCGCTGGCAAGCTGGTGGTCCAGGTAACGAACCATCCAGGCCTGCTCGAGCCAGGCTGTCATCCGTGTCGGCGTCGTGGTCGGGGTCACGTAGTGAATCTCCAATCGGTCGAAAACGATTCCCCGTGCACGCCTAGGTGTCGCTGCGGCTGCCGTTGTCTCACTGTCCGCCTCCGATGCCTGCCTGTTCGAGCAATGTGCGGAAGCGTTCGCGCGCGCGAAACACGACGCGATGGAAGTGCGCGGGGTCGATGTCGAGCACGCGGCACACGTCGTCCTTGTCCTGTTCATCGAGGTAGAAGCGCGCGAGGATTTCGCGATCGCGAGCGACCGGCATCTCGGCCAGCAGCGTGCGCAGCATCGTGGACAGCTGGGCCGCCTCGAGCCGCGCCGTGGGGCTGTCACTGCCAGCAAGATTCTCGATCGTGGCGTCGTTTTGGGTCGGCCGCCGGCGGCGATATTCGGCGGTCGTCGCATAGACCGCCGCGGCCTGGACGTAGCCGGGGAGTGCGCCGGAGTCGTGGATCGCGCCGGCCCGCAGGCGTTCGATCACGCCGGTCAGCACATCCTGAACCAGATCGTCGACGATCGGATCGCCGGGACGGCAATGCCGCCGCACCAGCGCGCGCACGCCACGCTCGAATCGCCGCACGAACTCGCTCTCGGCGGCTCGATCGCCGCCAGCGATGCGGGCGACGATATCGGGTTCCGCGCCCGTCGCAGCCGCCATCGGTTCGTAACCGGCAGACATCCCGTCCCCCTGGACTTGTCCTCAGGCAAGCCTATACAAAATCGGGCGCTTTGATAAGCGGTTTCGGACTGCGCGCCGGTGAGGCCGACATACGGAGCAAGTTTGTGACAAAGCTTCGGTGGCGGTGGCTCCGAGAAACGCTATCAGCGCCGGGTATGTCCGCCCAGTAGTCCGCCCAGGCCGGAAAGGTCCAGGTTGCCGCCGCCGTGCCCGAGCACGGCACTCAGCAGACCACCAACCAGGCCGCCCTGCTGCTGAATCTGCTGCGACTGCTGGCCGAGCATGCCGCCGAGCGAGCCGGAGTTGATCCCGCCTTGCTGCACGTGGTTCGCGAGCACGGCCATCACGATCGGCGCCAGGATCGCCATCAACTGCCCGGCACCCTGCTGGCCCAGACCCGTGACTTGTCCAAGGCCTTGATCCGCTGCACCCGGGTTGGCGCCGAAGATGTGGCCAAGGATCGCGCCGCCGATGCCTGAACCGCCGCCGCCACCGAGCATGTTGCCGAGTATCGACGAGATGTCCTGGCCGGCATGGTCCCCGAGCACGTTGTGCAACGCTTCCGCGCCTGACGGTGTGCTGGCGTTGTGAGCCATCCCGCCGACGATCAGCGGCAGCGCATGCTCGATCGCGTCGCGCGCCTGATCCGGCGTAGTGCCCAGCTGCGCGGCAATCTGTGCGACCTGCGGCTCGCCGATATGCGCCAAAACGCTATCGACCAGATCAGTCATGGCTTGGTCCTCATGTTTGTCGGATATGCCGCCGCGATCACGACCCATTGCCGAGTGACGCGAGCCTCCGGGAAGGATACTCCTGTGCGACCGTAACGGTGATGTCGCGGCGGGCCTTCGGGCCGGGACAAATCTTCCTTGCCGCGACGATGGTCTGCTCGGAAGTTCCCCCGATCGCCTGGTATTCCGCAGCCGAACTGGCGGGAACCCGACCAGCGCCGTTATGCTAGACCCGCGAAGGCGCAATCGGTCGATCATCGAGTCAGGGTATACAAAACCACTATGCACGAATTTCCACCTGTAGCCCTGATTGGCGTGCCGACCGACATCGGTGCCGGCGACCGCGGCGCCTCGATGGGTCCGGAAGCGCTGCGCGTAGCCGGTATCGCCGAAGCATTGACGGCGCGCGGACTGGAGGTCATCGATCGCGGCAACCTGTTCGGTCCGCTCAATCCCTGGCTGCCACCGACCGGCGGCTACCGCCATCTGCGCCAGGTCGTCGAGTGGAACCAGGAAGTGCTGCGCGCCGTATCCGCGGAATTGGCCGCCCATCGGCTGCCGCTGATGCTCGGCGGCGACCATTGCCTGGCGATCGGCTCGATCACGGCGGTCGCGCAGCATTGCCGCGCGCACGGCAAGAAGCTGCGCATCCTGTGGCTCGATGCGCACGCCGATTTCAATACGTCGGTGCTGACGCCGTCCGGCAACATTCACGGCATGCCGGTCGCGTGCCTGTGCGGCAACGGCCCGCCGGAGCTGACCGAACTCGGCGGGAGCGCCCCGGCGATCGCGGCTGACTGCATCCGCCAGATCGGCATTCGCTCGGTCGATGCCGGCGAGAAGCGGCTCGTGCGCGACAGCGGTCTCGACATCTATGACATGCGCTACATCGACGAGATCGGCATGAAGCGCGTGATGGAGGAAGCGCTCGATGGCATCGATTCCAATACGCACCTGCACGTCAGCTTCGACGTCGACTTCCTCGACCCGGACATCGCGCCCGGCGTCGGCACGACGATTCCGGGTGGGCCGAACTATCGCGAAGCGCAGCTGTGCATGGAGATGATCGCCGACACCGGGCTGATGGGATCACTCGACATCGTCGAGCTCAATCCCGCGCTCGATCACCGCAATCAGACCGCGCGGCTGGCGGTCGATCTGATCGAAAGCCTGTTCGGGAAATCGACGTTGATGCGGGAGTAGCGCGCATCAACGTTGTCCCGGCCAGGGAACGGCCGGGATTCGGTATTCAGGAGTGGATGCTTCGACTGCGCGAGTCGCGCGACCGTTCGTTCGCGCGCGCAGCTTCTACTCGAACGGGCTGAAGAAAATGTCGTCTGTCGTGTTCAAACAATTCGCCGGCGCTGCCAAGATGGCTGGATCTATCACATCGGTGATGTGCGTCGGGTGGAATTGGAGCAGATTCTGCGTATTGGCTGGGCAACCTTCCTGATTGCAGTAGCTCATGATCGTCCCGGCTCCGGCCGCAGGGCAGGTCGGTGTACCCGAAAAGCACGGCTTCGTCACGTTGCTGATGACGTACGATTCGCCGGTGAAGCAGGTGTCGATCGTATTCGTGCCGACCGGCGCGTTTCCCGTCGACACGTCAGTGCAGTGCGTATGCCAGGCGCCGAAGTTGTGCCCGATTTCGTGGCCTACGAGGCGCGCATTGAGTTGGTCGCTCTGGTCGATCGACAGATTGGTGCAGACCTGATTGACGCTATAGCTGCCGACCGTATCCGAACCCTGTGTCGTGCCCTTGTTGCAGTATTGCTTGAGCCAGGCGATGCCCGATGCGCTGCAGCCGCCGGGAGAACTCGGAATGACGCCGGAGAGCAGAATCGCGAACGCCCGCGTCACGCCGCCTTCGTTCGTCTTCCAATAGTTGGCGAAGGTGTCGAGCTGGTCGGTCGAAGCACCTTCCGTGAAACTGGTATAAGGATCACTGGCAGCGCTGGTGCGCAGGATCGTCGTGCCGATGAGCAATTGCACCTGCAGATCGCGCTCATACATCAGGTTCATCGTGTTGAACATCGTTGCAATGTAGTTCGTCGCGTTGACCGTGTTGTTCGAGAACAGCCTCGACATGAACAAGCTGTCGGTATCGACCGCGACGACGGCGAAGCGCAGAGTGTGACCCGCCGTCGTCGCCTGAGTGGCGCTGGCAATCTGCGCAGCCAGGCTCTCCTGTCCGCTCGACGACAGGTTGACCAGATGTTCCGTTTCATTGCCGCAGCGGAATTCGAAATTGAATCCGGGCGGCAAGTCCGATTCGAGCTTGACCGCGACGAGCCTCGTCGATGCGCCCATCTGGGTCGCGTGCAGCGTGAACGAGCCTTCCGGTCCGTCACCGCTGCCGCGCAGCACGGACGACTGCGGGCTCAGGGTCAGCGCGACCCGGGCGCGGCCGTCATCGGAATAGCCTCGCAGGAAGATCAGATCGCTGCGCGGAAGTTCGATGCGGCCGGAGGGCGTCTCGGCATATATCCGTGCGTTCGACGCATAGATCGAGACGCGCTGGAAGCGGATCGTCGTTGAGCGGGTCGGACCGATTGGAAACGTATCGACCGCCAGCGACTGCGAAACCGGCAACGCTCCCAACTGCAGGATCGTCGATCGATCGAGCGTGCGTTCGGCAGCCGGCGTCGCTTGCGCCAAGAAGAAAAGCGTCCATGCGATGACGAACAGGGTCCAGCGCAGACGCTTCATTGTCACCTCCGCATGCCCGCGGAATGGGAGTTCCAAGCATCACCAGTTAACGCGTCGATGGTCATCCTTGTCAACCGATATTGCGTCCGCGAGTTGCGTCGGCGCTAGCCTCCGATGCAGCGAACATCGCGGACGCACAGGTCGTCGCAAACCCTTGATCAACCCGCCGGATCCGGCACAAACCCACCATTTGGGAACGGCTGCGGCTCGACCGCGATCGGGCGGGGCGTCGGAATCACGCCGCGCGCGACGAGATTGCGATAGCTGTCGTACCAGACCGAATCGACTTCGTCGGGGCTCGAGCTTGCGCGTTCGAAGGTCGTGTAACTGGCGTACGAGGACTCGCGCGCACCATGGCCGGTGCCGAGCGATTCTTCCGGCTTCGGTGTTGGACGCTGGGCCAGCGTATCCTTGTATTCGCGCGCCTCGCCGGCCGGAGCGTTCGCGGACTTGGCGGCCTGCGCCGCGCCTGCCGTGGCCGGGGAGGCCGGTGCTGGAGCCGCAGCGGCGGAATCGGCGGAACGCGGCTGCGACTCGGTTTCGTGCATCGAAATCTTGTCGTCGCGTTCGCGCCAGATCGGCGGTTTTTCCCGGAACACGGCGACACCGATCACGCCGACATTGTTCGGCCGGCCGGTGCGCGCAGCATAGCTGTTGTCGAGCGCGGTGAAATTGAATTGCGCGATCTCCGACATGTTCTTGCGCCAGCCTTCGACCTCGGTGCTCTGCCAGGCGTCGAGTACGTAGCCGGACTGGCTCGGATTCGCGGTCTGGCCGGTGATCGCGTTGACGCCGTCGACGGACAGCACGGTCAGCACGCGCGAACTCGTGCGATTGTTCAGGCGCACCGTATAGCGGTGGCCGGGGATACCTGCGATATAGAGCTTGCCTTCATGCCGGTGCATCGCCAGCACCGAGCCGGTATCGCGATCGATCACGCTGACATCGACGAGCGAACCGGCGTGCGCGGCAGCAGAGATGGACAGGGCGACGGCAACAGCAGCGGACAACAGAGACTTCATGGCGACTCCTTGGTTGATTGGGTGACAAGTGGAACGGAGGGGTATGCCGGACGGGGTTAAAACGCGGCACGCCGCGAAAATGCGGCAGTGCAGCGATGCATCGCGTAAACTTTGGGTCCGGAACCACAGACCGTCCCAGGGCATGAGCAGCAAGACCAGAAGCCTTACCGGCATCACGACGACCGGCACGCCGCACCTCGGCAACTACGTCGGCGCGATCCGCCCGGCAATTGCGGCCAGCCGCAATCCCGGCGCCGAGTCGTTCTACTTCCTTGCCGACTATCACGCGCTGGTCAAGTGCGACGACCCGGCGCGCGTGCAGGAGTCGACGCTCGAGATCGCCGCGAGCTGGCTGGCCTGCGGCCTGGATCCGGAAAAGGTATATTTCTACCGCCAGTCGGACATTCCCGAGATTCCTGAACTGACCTGGCTGCTGACCTGCGTGACCGCCAAGGGGCTGCTCAATCGCGCGCACGCGTACAAGGCCGCGACCGACGAAAACCGGGAGAAGGGCGAGGATCCCGACGCCGGCATCAATGCCGGTCTCTACATGTATCCGGTGCTGATGGCGGCCGACATCCTGATCTTCCATGCGCACAAGGTGCCGGTCGGGCGTGACCAGATCCAGCACATCGAGATGGCGCGCGACATCGGCCAGCGCTTCAATCACATCTACGGCGGCGACTATTTCACGCTGCCGGAAGCCGCGATCGAGGACAACGTCGCCACGTTGCCGGGCCTGGACGGCCGCAAGATGTCGAAAAGCTACAACAACACGATTCCGCTCTGGCTGCCGGCGAAGGAGTTGCGCAAGGCGATCCTCGGCATCGTGACGAACTCGCAAGCGCCGGGCGAGCCGAAGAATCCCGACGAGTCGCACATCTTCAGCATCTACCAGGCGTTCGCGAGTGCGGATGAAACGGCCGCGATGCGCAACGCGTTCGCCGACGGCATCGGCTGGGGCGATGCGAAGCAGAAACTGTTCGAGCGAATCGACACCGAATTGGCGCCGATGCGCGAACGTTACGAGGCGCTGATCGCGCAGCCTGGCGAAATCGAAAAGACGCTGAAAGCCGGGGCGCAACGCGCGCGCGCGTTGTCTCAGCCGTTGCTGGCGCGCTTGCGCGATGCGGTCGGCCTGCGCCGACTCGGCGCGAACGCCGGGAAGAAATCCGCTGCGAAGGCGGCGCCAGCCGAACGCGCTGCGGTGCAACCGGTCGTGTTTCGCGACGAGAACCAGACATTCGCGTTCAAGGTGCTCGACTCGAAGAAGGCCGTGCTCGCCACGCAGGGTGGCTTCTCCGATCCGAAGGCCGCGATGGCGGCTGCGCGAGAGGCGATCGAGGCGCTGGGCGCGGCGTAAATGCCAGAGTGTTTTTCCTTCTCCCCTCGGGAGAAGGTGGCGCGCAGCGCAGGATGAGGGTCGGGGTATTGATCGACGTTGGTGCAGGACTCGACCATCACCCCTGCCCCTCTCCCGGAGGGAGAGGGGTTCAAGATGGCGTGCTTCTCTCAACAGGAAGGCGTTGACGACCGGCGATTGAACCGTTCGCGTTGAGCGTAGTTCGCGTAGCGAACGAAGTCGAAGCGCCCTTCGACTTCGCCACTTCGTGGCTACGCTCAGGGCGAGCGGTTTTAGGCTCGACGCTCGAGGCGAGCGGTCTTAAACCAGCGGCGCAGGCTTTGCACCGCTATTTCGGCAAGTAGTCGTTCGCCTCGACCAACTTGAACCCCGGCATGTCCTGCACGCAGCGGCGCAGCAGGAACGCATGGCCGCTGCCGTACAGCACGACGATGCGATCGTCGGGCTGCGCGAGTTGCATGAGGCGCGCGCAGATCTGGTTGTTGCGGCCTTCCCAGGCGGTCAGCAGCGCGGCGCCGGGTTGATCATTGCCGGCGCCGTATAGAAGCAGCGTGCTGTAGAAGGCGTTGCCTTCGACAATGCGCTTGGGGTCGTTCATGTAGCGCAACCCCTGGGATACGGTTCCGGCCTTCAACGTGTCCTCGAGTCCTTTGAGCATGCTCTCGACTTCCGCGCCGAGACTGGCGAGCCGCCTCGCCAGTTGCGGATGGCCGTCTTCGGCGAACTTCTGCACGGCTTCGAACGGAAAGTCGCCGTCGACGTCGATGCCCCAGACGTCCGCCAGCTTCATCTGTTTGGCGAGCCGAAAGCCAACCTGCACGACTTCGTTGCGCGAATCGGCCAGCTTGCCGTCGAGGTAGTCGTGGTACTTCGCAACCTTGGCCGGCGCGCCATTATCGACCGGCGATTCGACCGCGACCTTTGTCGGCCTGAACTTCGCCAAGCCGGCGGCGACATCGGCGAGCTCGCGCTGGCGCTTGTCGACGAGGACATCGTCGGCCTTGAGGTTGTGGATGTCCTTGCCCGGATTGGACATGTGGTAGGTACCGAGGATCATGACCTCGGTCGCGGGCGCATTGCCGGCAACGAGCAGCCCGAAGGTCGCGCCAAGCGCGTATCGAATAATGGAACGCACGAAAACCTCCCCATGGAAATGCCGCAGCATTGATGCAACAGGTCGCTGCAGGGTTTATACGCGGAACCGTTTCATCGCAGGACATTTGCGACGCGCGGCGCTCATTCCCAAGTATTCAGGTGCGGTCCGAATTCCGCGCGCTGCTTGCGCACGAC
>DASSGP010000219.1:0-2033 GCA_035693405.1 Rudaea sp.
TGATCAACTGGACGCTCGGCCACTTCGGCATCGCGCCGATCGACTGGCTCGGCGACGCGCATTACGCGATGCCGGCAATCATCGTCTTCGCCGTGTGGAAGAACTTCGGCTACAACATGATCATTCTGCTGGCAGGGCTGCAGGGCATTCCGCAGGATCTCTACGAGGCGGCGCGCATCGACGGCGCCTCGGCCTGGAACCAGTTCCGCCACATCACGCTGCCGTCGCTGCGTCCCGTGCTCGTGCTGGTCGGCGTGATCACGATGGCCGGCTATTTCCAGCTGTTCGCCGAACCGTACGTGATGACGCTCGGCAATCCGCTGCAAAGCACCTACAGCGTGCTGTACTACATGTATGAGGAAGGCTTCATGTGGTGGAGCCTCGGCCGTGCCTCGGCGATCGCGTTCCTGCTGTTCGCACTGATGCTGGTCGCGACGCGCGTGCTGCTGAGGGTCGCCCGGCGCGCTGGTGAGCCGACATGAACGAGTCGATATGAACGAGTCGATATGAGCGAGCCGATATGAATCCGCGCATCGCGAAGGTGCTCGTCAACGGCGGCCTGATCGGCATCAGCGTGATCGTGCTGATGCCGATGCTGTGGATGTTGTCGGTCTCGTTCATGCAGCCCGGCGAGGCGAGCACGTATCCGCCGCCGCTGCTGCCGGCGCAGGCGACATGGACGAACTATCACGAACTGTTCGAGCGCGCCGGCATGGGCCGTTACCTGGCCAACAGCCTTGCCGTCGCGACCGCGATCACGCTTTTGTCGCTCGCGTTCAACCTCAGCGCGGGCTATGCGTTCGCGAAACTGCGCTTCGCCGGACGTGACCGCCTGTTCCAGACCTTGCTCGGCGCCCTCTTGATTCCGGCCCAGGTAGCAATGATTCCGCTGTTCCTGCTGATGAAGTGGCTGCATCTGGTCAACAGCTACGGCGGTGTCGTCGTGCCCGGGCTGGCCGGCGTATTCGGCATCTACCTCGTGCGCCAGTACGCGCAGTCGATACCGGACGAATTGCTCGAAGCCGCGCGCATCGACGGCGCCGGCGAATGGCGCATCTTCACGCGCATCGTGTTGCCGCTGCTCAAGCCGATCGTCGTGACCCTGGCGATCTTCACGTTCCTGGCGAGCTGGAACGATTTCATGTGGCCGCTGATCGTGCTCAGCGACCAGGCCTGGCAAACCGCGCCGGTCGCGCTCGCCGGACTGTCGCGCGAACACGTGCAGGACAACGAACTGATGATGGCCGGCTCCGTCGTGACGATCTTGCCGGTGCTGGTGCTGTTCCTCGTGCTGCAGCGGCATTACATGCAGGGGCTGCTGCTGGGGAGCGTCAAGGGTTGAAGACTCTGCGCGCCGGATCACCAAGCTCGTCATTCCGGCGAAAGCCGGAATCCAGCTTTGTTTCCGTCGCCATAAAAAGCAGGGGCTGGATTACTCGCCGCATCCGCGGCTCGCCCTTCGGGCCATTAGCTGCGCGAATGTTCGCTTCGGCATCCTGCCTCCGCAGTCCGGCTTTCGCCGGAATGACGAGCATGTGTTTGCTGTTGTCCTTCGCGAGTTTCAACGTGTTCGCGCAAACATCGCCCCGCGTCCTCGACGACTTCGAAAACCTCGCACCCTGGGCCGCCCAGCACACCGACGATGTCAGCGCGACGCTGCACGGCGTCCACGGCAAATCCGGCAAGGCGCTGCGCCTGCAATTCGACTTCACCGACCGGCACGGCAATCCGATCAACGGCTACGCCACGGCGCGACGCGAGCTGCCGCTGCAACTGCCGGACAACTACGAGCTGAGTTTCTGGATCCGCGGCGAAGCGCCAGTGAACACGCTGCAGTTCAAGCTGGTCGATGCCAGCGGCGAAAACGTCTGGTGGCTCAATCGACCGGACTTCACGTTCCCGCACGAATGGCGGCAGATCAAGGTCAAGAAGCGCCAGATCGAATTTGCCTGGGGACCGATCAAGGATCGCACGCTGCGCCAAAGCGCGGCGATCGAGTTTGTCGTGAGCTCCGGCCGCGACGGTGGCAAGGG
>DASSGP010000220.1:0-4892 GCA_035693405.1 Rudaea sp.
ATGCCGTTCTCGAATTCGGCCGGATATTGCGGGTGGAGCTGCGCGCCGAACTCCACGGCCAGGCGTACGCGCTGCTCCGGCGCCAGCGCGGTGAGTTCGTAGGCGTTCGTGCCCCAGCTGTACGCGCCGAGCAGCACTCCCTTGCCGGGCGCGTTCTGGCCGGACATCGGATAGCCGATCATGCCGATTGGCAGATCGGTGTAGCTGATGCCCCCGTAAATGCGGTCGTCGTCCTCCCAGAAGCGGCGCTTGAACTGCAGGCCGATCTTTACCGAGGTCTCGTACGGCACCGCCTGGATCGCGGCCGCCAGCGGCTCGCTGACCTTCATCTCGATCTGGCCCAGGATCGACAGCGGAATCGTGCACACGCACCAGTCCGCGCGGGCTGTGCGCGGCGCACCTTCACGGTGCGCGTCGACGTACGAGACTTCGACACCGCGTTCGCTCTGGTCGATGCGCACGACCTTCGCGCCGAACTGCACGAGCGGAGCGACTTCGCGGTAGATCGCCATTGGAATGCGATCCATGCCGCCGACCGGCTGGAACAGCGATGGCGTGACATCGTAGACCGAGGCCGGGCGAAGTGCCCGCCACAGGTCGGACTGCACGAGTTCGCCGAGCGCGAGCGGTTCGGAGTACCGCGGCGGCGCAGCCAGTCCGCCGCCGGGAGCCTGGTCGAAACCGCGGCCGCTGCTGGCCAGTTCCGATTTGCGGTAGCGATAGTCCTTGTCGAGAAACCCGAACGTGCGCAACGCCTCGAGCAGCTTCTCCTTGTCCTCGGCCTTGACCTCGGCGTCGAGGTGTCCGCCGTTGACGGCTTTGCCGAGCAGTTCGGCAACGTGACCATGGAAATCGGTGTGCAGGCTGCGAAAGCGCTGCGGCTTGCCGCCGAAGGCGCGGCGCGAGTGCACGTAGGCATTGAAATTGACCTGCGTGAACGGCTCGAGCGGCACCTTGAAGCGCTTCGCGTAGTCGAGCATCGCATGATGGTGATACGGAATGCGCCACGGCCCCGGATTGAAGTAGTGGCCCTGGTCGAATTCGCAGAGCTGGCGAAAGCCGCCGAGTTCCGTGTACTCGTCGCCGCCACGCAGCGTCCACGCGCGGCCGCCGGCGCGCTGGTTGTATTCGAGCACCGTTACCTTGTAGCCGGCGCGTTGCAGTTCGTAGGCCGCGACGAGTCCGGCCAATCCGGCGCCGAGAACGAGCACCGAAGAGCCGCGCGGCGCGCCGGAAAGAACGACGGGTCCGGCGTACGTCGATTCGGCTGCAAACCCCAGCGCGGACATCGACTGATACATCGCCGCGCAGCCGGCCGACAGGCCGATCCGGCTCAGCAATTCGCGTCGGCTGATCGGGATTCCAGATCGATTCACTGGCACACGTCCAGTCGGCAAGGCTGCAGCGGTTGCATTTACTCTCAACGGGGCGGCGGGGCAAGGCTCTTTGTAGAACGAAGTAGCGGGCAGGTTTGCGCCATTGGCCCCAGTGCGATGTCCGAGCGTTGTGCGGCGTGCGGCGGGACCGCCCCGATTCCCGCTACACTTTCCTCCAGCAACACAAGCGAAGTCCGCAATCTGCGCCGGCACAAGGAGGAGCAAACATGGCGAATTCACTGCTTGTCGTATTCGTGCATGGCTGGAGCGTCACCAACACCGATACTTACGGTGAACTGCCGGCACGCCTGAAGCGCGAAGCCGGCAAGGACGGCGGACCGCCGCTCGATGTGCGCAACATCTACCTCGGCCAGTACGTCAGCTTCCGCGACGAAGTCCGCCTCGAGGACATCTCGCGCGCGTTCGATGCCGCCACCGCCGATTTGCTGGCCGAAGCTGGCGGCTCGCGCCGGTTCCTTTGCATCACGCATTCGACCGGCGGACCGGTCGTGCGCGACTGGCTCGATCGCTTTTACGTGAAACCCGGAAAGCTCGCCGACTGCCCGCTCAGTCACCTGATCATGCTGGCGCCGGCGAACTTCGGCTCGGCACTCGCGCAGCTCGGCAAGAGCCGGCTCGCCCGCCTGGCGAACTGGTTCGACGGCGTCGAGCCCGGGCAACGCGTGCTGGAATGGCTCGAACTCGGCAGTCCCGAGGCAATCGATCTGAATTCACGCTGGATCGCCGACTACGCTGCGCTCAATTTGACGACGTCTGCCAATCCGCTGTTCCTGTTTGTGCTGACCGGCGACCGCATCGACCGCAAGCTCTACGATCATCTGAACAGTTATACCGGCGAACTGGGTTCCGACGGGGTCGTCAGGGCGGCGGCTGCGAACCTCAACGCAACGTACGTGCGCCTCGAGCAGCCGCAACCGGATCGCGGCGATACACTCGCGCGCGCGAAGGCGAAGTTGCGCAGCCTCGATGTGGCTATGGTGAAGCGTTCGCCGCGCACGGCGTTCAAGATCATTCCGGGCGCTTCGCATTCCGGCGATCGCATGGGCATCATGCGCAGCGTGACTGAGACTGGCGACCTGCATCCGACGGCCGCGGCGATCCTGCGCTGCCTGCAAGTCACCGACAACGCCGGCTATGCCGGTCTGTGCGATGCGTTCGATAACGAGAACAGCGCGCACCAGGCGCCGGCCAATCGCCTCGAGATCGAGCATGTGCCGGTAATACCGGACCGCGAGTACGTCCACGATCCGCACTCGATGTTGATCTTCCGTCTGCTCGACGACCACGGCGCGCACATCACCGAGGTCGATGTGCTGATGACGGCCGGCCCGAAGAACAGCCCTGACGAATTGCCCGAAGACTTTCTTGCGGATCGGCAGGCCAACCATCGCGATCCGAGCGCGATCACGTTCTTCCTGAACTTTGCCGCTCTGGCCGGTTCGCCAGCCGTTCCGCGGCCGGACGGATCCATTGCCAGGCCCGAATTGATCACGCGCGGCAACTACGGCCTGGTGATTCGCCCGCGCACCGTCGACGGCGTCGTGCTGTACCTCGAAGGCGCGATCAGCGCCGCGACGAACGACTTGCTCGAATATGTCGAGCAGAATCAGACGACATTGGTCGACATAGTGCTGACACGCGTGGTGCGATCCGGTGTGTTCACGTTCACCAGGCAACTGGCGCCGCGCTCGTTCAAGAACGATGCGTTCGGCAATCCGATATGAAAATACGGCGACAACTCTTGCAAAGCGATCTCGATTGGCAAGCTCGTCATCCCGGCGAACGCCGGGAACCAGCCTTTGAACGCTTGTGAAGTTTGCTGGATTCCGGCTTCCGCCGGACTGCGAAGGCAGGATGCCGTAGCGAACAGCGTAGCTGGCCCGAAGGGCGAGCGGCGGAAGTAGCGAGTAATGACGAGCAAAAACATTCAGGACTTCATCCCAAAAATCATCGCCAGGCTTTGACTAATGGAAACCATCGGACAATCCGCGCTTTTTTCCTATCTCGGCACGTCGCCGCACGCCGTGCCCGTGCGCAACACGCAGGTGCGCAAGGATCGCGGGCATCCGGTCAAGTCGTACCTGGAACTGGCGACGAAGGTCGCCGAGCTGCAGTTCCGCAATCGCAATCACGTGCTGATGTTTCGCGGGCAGGGCCGCGACTACCGTAACGAGCAGAAGAATACGTCGCTGAAAGCCAGCCTGTTCCGCGGCGCGGCGAAGAACCGCAACCCGGACGAGGCGACGCTGGCGTGCCGCTTCGACACGCTGCAGCGCGCCGAGGACCTGCTCATCGACAACTACACGTTTCTCGGCCGCGAACGCGTCCTGCGCTACCGGATCATCCGCTGGGCGATACTGCAGCACTACGAGGTGTGCGCCACGCCGCTGATCGACGTCACTCATTCACTGCGCATCGCCGCGTCGTTTGCCTCGGCCGGCGATGGCGACGAGGCGTTCGTCTTCGTGATCGGCGTGCCGAACGTCAGCGGCGCGATCACCGAGAGCGCCGAAGCCGGCATCCAGATCGTGCGGCTGTCGAGCGTCTGCCCGCCCGCGGCCGTGCGCCCGCATGTGCAGGAAGGCTATCTGCTCGGCGAGTATCCGGAAATGACGGCGTTCGCGCAGAAGCAGTTGTACCCGCACTACGAAGTGGACTTCGGCCGCCGGCTCGTGGCGAAGTTCCGCTTCAATCCGCGCAGGTTCTGGAAGAAGGGTGCGTTCCCGAAGGTCGACGACAAGGCGTTGTATCCGACGAGCCGCTCCGATCCGTTTGCGCGCGTGGCGAAAGAGATTGGGCGGAGCTTGGGTGAGGAGGTTAGGGGTTAGGAGGTTAGGAAGTGCGGCGACGCGCTGTTCCTGACTCCTAACCTCCTCACTCCTCACTGCTCTTTCAGCGGCCGCGCTTGCGCGATTTCGCCGGAGGTTTGATCAAGCGCGATTTCTGCGCAGGGGCCGATGCCGTCAGCGGCTGCTGCGGCTCGACGTCGCCATGCAGCGAATACAGCGACTCGAGCAGGCTGTCGTCCGCGCTCGAGCATACGGCGAGCACGACGGCTTCCTTGCAGCCCTTGGCGGCGATGTAGGCGTGGCCCATCGTGCTGTCGATGTAGATCGACTGGCCGACGCGCAGTTCGACCGGATCGTAGAACTCGGTGTGGGCGATGATCGAGCCCTCGACGATGTAGAGGTATTCCTCGCCGGAGTGACGCACGAGCTCGCCGAATTCCTCGAGGCTCTTGGCGCGGATGCGCGTGTAGACCGGGATCATGCGCTTGCGGCGCAATTCGGCGCACAGGTAGTAGTAGTCGTAGTTCTTCGTGTTGACGCGCACTGCTTCGCCGATCGTGCCGATGCTGCGGCGCGCGGTAACCGGAGCCTCGGCTTCGATCTCCGGATCGGCGAACAGTTCGGACATGCGGATGTTCAGACGCTGGCTCAGTTGCAGCAGCTTGTCGTAGGACAGCGTCAGTCGGTCGTGTTCGACCTTCGACAG
>DASSGP010000221.1:0-6552 GCA_035693405.1 Rudaea sp.
CTACCTGCATCGCATCGGGCGCACCGGACGCGCCGGTTCCGGCGGGCTCGCGCTGAGTCTGTGCGCACCGCGCGAGATTCAGCGCGCGCACCTCATCGAAGAACAACAGGGAGCCCCGTTGACGTGGCTGAAGGTTTCGCCTGTCGATGGCAGCGCAAAGAACGCCTTGCAGGCACCCATGACGACACTGCGCATCGATGCCGGACGCAGCGACAAGTTGAGACCGGGCGATATTCTCGGCGCATTGACCGGGGATGCCGGCTTGCCAGGCGATGCGATCGGCAAGATCGACATATTCACCATTCGCGCCTACGTTGCGATCAAGCGCGAGCTGGCGAACAAGGCCCTGAGCCGGCTGCGCGCGGGCAGGATCAAGGGACGCAACTTCCGCGTCGAGCTCGTGTAGGGTGGGCCTCGGCCCACCTCTTTTCTTCCGTTCGTCCGGCCCGACCCAGACAAAGCGGTGGGCCAAGGCCCACCCTACGCCCGATGGCTGGCGAGCACATGCACTCGCCGTCCGCGTCGCGCTATATCTTTCCGAGCACGAGCAGGATGATCACGATCAGCAGCACCAGGCCCAGGCCACCGGTCGGGTAGTAGCCCCACGACGAACTGTAGGGCCAGGTCGGCAGCGCGCCGAGCAGCATCAGCACCAGGATAATCAGGAGGATTGTTCCCAAGCTCATCGTTGTTCTCCTTATTCGGTCTGCGGGTCAGGTCCCAGCGCGGTGACTTGCGCCGGAGCTTGGTAAGCGACTGCCGGGGGCGATTGCATCGAGTGCTATTGCATCCGGCCATCGCGACAGCGCGCAAACATTGCGCGATTCAGCTTAAACACGCGATGAACTCGTCCCGAAACTCTGAACGATGGCAGAATCGCGCATCGCTGCGGAGAGACATAGATGCGTTCGAAAGCGCCAGGCACGAAGGTCGTCCTGCTTGCGCTCGCTGCAAATGTCGCGATCGCGTTGACGAAGTTCGCAGCGGCGGCAATCACTGGCAGTTCCGCGATGCTCAGCGAGGGCGTTCACTCGCTGGTCGACACGATCAACGAACTGTTGCTGTTGTATGGCGTAAGGCGCGCCGCCAAGCCGCCCGACAAGGCCCATCCGTTCGGCCACGGGCGCGAGCTTTATTTCTGGAGTTTCGTCGTCGCGCTGCTGGTGCTGGCGCTCGGCGCCGGCGTATCGTTCTACGAGGGCGTCTCGCATCTGCTCAACCCGCACGCGATCGAGCGGCCGCTGCTCAACTACGGCGTACTCGCCGCGTCGTTCGTCTTCGAAGGCATCTCGTGGTGGTTCACGCTCAGAGCGTTCCGGCGCACCAAGGGCAACCAGGGCTATTTCGAGGCATTTCGCGCCAGCAAGGATCCGAGCACATTCACCGTGCTGTTCGAGGACACAGCCGCGCTGATCGGCCTGGTCATCGCATTTCTGGGTGTCGCCGGGGCCCAGGCGTTTTCGCTGCCGCAACTCGACGGCATTGCATCGCTCGGAATCGGCGTGGTGCTGGCGGTTTCATCGATCCTGCTCGCCCGCGAGACCAAGCAGCTGCTGATCGGCGAGCCCGCGCATCCACACGTGCGCGCATCGATCCTGAAGATTGCCGCCGCCGATCACGGCATTCGCAACGCCAACGGTGTCATCACGGTGCAACTTGGGCCGCAGCAGATCGTTGCCGCATTGAGCGCGGAATTCGAAGACGCGCTGACTACGGGCGAGATCGAACGTTGCGTCAACCGGCTCGAGGATGCGATCCGAAGCAAGCATCCCGATGTCGCCGTTCTTTTCGTCAAGCCGCAGACGCGCGAGACCTGGTTGCGGCGCAACGAGAGTGTCGGGCGCAGGCCGGATGAAAAGTCCAGTTGAGGATATCCGACGCGCGACACAACCTTCGCGTGAAAAGTGCCCGCCTCCGTGCCGGCGCAGAGAGTTCGATCCAATCGTTATTTCGCGTTGACCCGCGTGTCGGTCGCGATCCAGTTCACTTCCCAGCTCTTGCCGCCGTCGTCGGAAAAGGCCTGCTCGAAACGCACGGAATCCGGCGTGATGTCGGAAATCACGAAGCGCACGAAGATCGCCCGGCCATTGAGCGTTTCCTGATCGAAAAACTCGCCACGCCCATTCCTGAACTCGCCGATCGTCGGGATGCTCATCGTGCCGGCGCCGCTGTTCGCGAAATTCAGACTCCACTGGTGCGATTCGGGGTTGTACAGGCGCAGACTCAGTCCCTCGAAGTGCCCTGCGGCGCCATCGGCTTGGAGTTCCACCAGGTTCGCGCGGCCGTCCCACACCTTGCGCACGATCGAAGTGCCGGCGTATTCGACCCACGTCGTTGAGCCGGTCAACGGATGCAGCAGGCGCTTCAGGTGGGTTTTCCACGTGCCGATCTCGAAATCGAAATCATGTTGCCCGTCACGCGCAGCACGCGTGGCCTGAGTACCCGGCTTCGGGGCAGCGGGTCCTTCCTGTGCAGACGCCGGCAAGGATTGCAACGCGGGAACGACGCTGCACAACAACATGGCAGTGAGAAATTTTGCTGCTGCATTCATTGCTGGATCCTCGCGTTGCAGGAGCGAACGGTGTCGTCGAGTCAACCCGAAACGCCGGTACCGCGAAAGGGCCACTTCCGCGGATGCCTGCCATGCCACATTCTCATCGCGGTGTGAGCCGGTTGACCGTCGGAGCACGAACGACCCGTCGGCTCCAGTGCGACGACTCGCAGAGCTCGCTTCGTCACATGCCTTCCAAGCTCAGCCTGCTGTGCTTTCCTGAAATCACAATGACACTTTCACGCACGCTTATCCGCTGGAGGCTTAGGTTGCGCGAGCGGCTGCGGGCCGCTACGTGGCAAGGAGACTGCCATGAGCAAGAGTCTGCAGAGTTTTGCGGCGCATGTGCACTTTTGTGCGCGACCGCCGGATTCGCACGCGCCGGCGGCTTGGCGCAACTGCCGTTCGACTTGGCCAACTTCAATACTCCATTGGCGATCACGAACGTGTATTGGCCGATGGCGGTCGGCACGCACATCGTCCACAAGAAGTTCTGCCCGAACGTCGGATTCGTAGGGTCCGAGAGCTACGGCGTCGAAACGACCGATTCGGAAGCCGTGGAAATCAGCTTGCCCTAGCGTCTTGTCCCGCAATGCGTTGAGGCGCGTTGCGTGTGCCGAGTGAAGCTTGGGTGGGAGGCCACTGGACTGAGGCCGCAGGCCGATCGGACGACGCCGCGCGAACGGTGTGTAATCCGCGGCGTCGCGCTATGCCGCTTCCTCGCGCCCCTGCTGGCGAATGATCGCTTCCTGGCGTGCATCATCGATCGACATCATCACCGACTGAATGTCGGCGGCATGATCGTCGAACACAAACGCGCCGGTCAGCTTGCTGTCGGGCCGCAGTTCGCTCTTCTCGTACAGCGCCCACATCTCTTCGCCATAGTGCGTGGATGCAAGTTCCGGCGCGGAGCGAGCGAGGCTGTCGCGAATATTGTGCACGTCGCGCAGCAGCATCGCACGGGCGGCGTTGTTGCCAGCTGCGCTGACGACCTGTGGCAGGTCGATGATCACCGGGCCATCCGGCGTGACCAGCACGTTGTACTCCGACAGGTCGCCATGGATCAGGCCCAGGCACAGCATGCGGATCACGTCGCGCATCAACTCGGTGTGAAACGCATGCGCGCGTTCAGGCGCCAACTCGACTTCGCCGAGACGCAGCGCGCTATCGCCATGCTCGTCGGTGACCAGTTCCATCAGCAGCACGCCATGGAAGAAACCGTGCGGCTGCGGCACGCGCACGCCGGCGGCGGCCAGGCGATACAGCGCGTCGACCTCTGTGTTCTTCCACTCGGCTTCCTGTTCACGGCGGCCGAACTTCGTCGATTTCGCGATCGCCCGCGCCTGGCGGCTGCCGCGGAACTTGCGTCCTTCCTGATATTGGACGCGCGCCTGGAAACTGCGATGCGCCATGTTCTTGTATACTTTTGCGCAAAGCGCCTGATCACCGGAACGGACCACGTACACCGACGCTTCCTTGCCGCTCTTGAGCGGACGCAGCACTTCGTCGATGACGCCGTCGTCGAGCAGCGGCTGCAGGCCTTGGGGTACTTTCATCGGGTGACCGGGGGGCAAAAGGTCGGCGATTATGCCACTTCGGCCGCGCCGGCGCGCTCCCCCGGTCGACTTTCTCAGTCCGGCTGTCCTCGCAATCGATGAAACAGACTTTACGGCGGGTCAAAGCCGTCGGTGAAAATCATGTCGCAGGTCTGCGCCAGCGCATCGCGGCTCGTACCGAACGTTGACGGATTGTCGAGATCCCCGCTCTCGGCACTCGTCGCAACGTTGCCGGAAAACGTGTTCCCGCAGCCGGCAACCACGGGCAATTCGGCCGGCATTCCCTGATCGTTGCCATTGGCGTTGTGCAGGATGTGCAGCGCGAACACCGCGCCGCCCTTGGCGATTCCGGGATTGCCGGTCGTCGTGCCGATGGCGCTCGAATTGTTGCTGAACTGATTGCCGACAAGATCGAGCGTGCCGGCGCGGATGAAAATCGCGCCGCCGAAGCCGGCTCCACCGCCACCGCCGCCCTCGAATTCCTGACCGCCACCGAACCCGGGCGCCCCTGCCGAACCGTTGTTCGCACCCAGGCCGCCGGCTCCGGCTCCGCCAGCGAAGCCGCCATTGCCGCCCGCTCCCCCATTGCCGTAGGCCCCGGCGCTGCCGCCAGCGCCGCCGCCCGCGCCAAAACCACCTGGGCCGCCTGGGCCGGCAACAAGGCTGTTGACGTTTCCACCCGCCCCGCCGCCGCCGCCCCCACCTCCGCCGAAGCCTCCGCCTGCGCCGGCCTGTCCAGGCGTCTGCGGCGCCGCAGTTCCCGCGCCGCCGCCGCCACCGCCGCCGAATTCTCCTGAACCGGCACTGTAGCTGCCGGCCCAGCCGCCGCTGCCGCCGTAGCCTCCGAAGACAGAACCGCCGCCGCCAGCACCGCCGTTGCTGCCGCCGTTCTCGATCGGGTACGTGTCGCCGCCGCCACCGCCGCCACCGCCGAAACCACC
The DNA here is from genome assembly GCA_035693405.1 of Rudaea sp. GTDB lineage: Bacteria > Pseudomonadota > Gammaproteobacteria > Xanthomonadales > Rhodanobacteraceae > Rudaea. The sequence goes on from DASSGP010000221.1 coordinate 5,049, forward strand.
GGACCCGCCATCGGATCCGGGAACGGTCTCGTCGCCGCCCGTGCCACCGCTGCCGAACAATCCGCCGCCGCCACCGCTGCCGCTGCCACTGTTGCCGATGCCGTAGCGCACGTAGCCGAAAGTACTGCCGCCGACTGCGCTGTTCGACGCAAACGAACTTCCACTCACGCTGACATTGCCGCTGACGACGAACAGCGCGCCGCCGAGCCCAGCGCCGGCACCCGCACCGCCGCCCGCCTGGCTGCTGTCGACGGAGTTGCCGCCGTGGGCCACGCCGGAGTTGAAGGCGAGGTTGGAGAACGTCACGGTCGGTGTAGCGTCTGCGCCGCCGATGAAGAACAGCCGATGCGTGCCATCACCGGTAATCGCGCGCGGCGTTGCCCCGGTGCCGACGAAATCGATATCAGACACGACCGCCGGCAACTCGCCGGTCAGCACGGTACTGGCACCATCGATCCTGATCGTGTCACGGCCGCTTCCGGCGGTCGCGCAGCCGACGACTGCGGAATCGAAGTTGGCAGCGTCGATGGCCTTGTCGAGCGTGCAGGACGCGTCGACGACGATCACGTTCGCGTGCGTGGCGGAAACGGCCGCGAGCGTCGTCGCGATCGCACCAGCGAGTCGGGCAAGTGATGGACGGTGGTCGGTATTCATGCTCGGTGGTTCTCCTTAGCGTTGGCATCGCGATCGCGCGCACGCTGCCGTGGCCCACACCGGACAACGGTCACGGACGAAGGAGGTGCCGCACGCCTGCGAGGCGCCGCGCACTTCGTGCCACGTGCCGTAATGACTTACGACAAACCGGGAGCGCGCCCATCATTGGCGCGGGAAAGTTCTGCTGGTGCTCTCGACCGCCGGCTTGCAGACGGCCGGCGCAGGATCGTCAGCGCGCCGGCTGCAATTGCACCGCGCGCGGCGCCAGCCCCATTGCCTTGCGGTAGCGCGCGTACAACGCACTGACCTTGCCGACGTATTCCTGCGTCTCGGCATACGGCGGCACGCCCCCGTACTGGGCCACGGCGCCGACGCCCGCGTTGTAAGCCGCCGCGGCGAGGACGTTATCGCCGCCATAGAGCTCTTCGAGTGCTTTCAGATGACGCGCACCGGCCAGGATCGACTGTTTCGCCGAAAACGGGTCCTTGACGCCGTAGTCGCCGATCACGTCCGGCATCAGCTGCATCACGCCCTTTGCTCCCTTGCTCGATACGGCATCCGCGGCGTAGTAACTCTCGGCGTGCGCGATTGCGCGTAGCCATGCTTCGTCGACGCCGGTCGTGTGCGCCGCGTTGCTGAACTCGCGACGATAGAAGTCCATGCGCGGCGAGCCGACCGCGCCGAGGCCGGCATGCGCCGGCGAAGCGGCCGGTGTTGCGACGGTGAAGCGCTGGACCTTCGTCGAGCCGGGCAGCTCGCGCGTTCCGTAGACGATGTGGCCATCCTGTTCGCGCTGATAAAGAGTGCCCTGGAACACACCGAGCGAGCCCCACAGATTCGGCAGCGCCGC
>DASSGP010000222.1:0-6754 GCA_035693405.1 Rudaea sp.
GCGCATCTCGTCGAGCTGCTGCTTGAGCGCGGCAAGATTGGCGACCCGCGTCTGCTTGTCGTGAAAATCCCTTTTGAGCCCTTCTTCCTGGACAACCCTCTTTCCGAGATCTTCTTGCTGATCGCTGATCTCGAAGTACCAGCCGGCCAGGACGATCAGGCCGAACAACAGGGTGCAAGCCGCCCACTTGACGCTCTGCGGCCAGCCGCCGGCATTCTGAAAGTCGAGATTGCGGAAATCTGACAATTTCATGGCTTGTCCCCCGGTTTGGCAGGGGGTCTGACCGGCTCCACCGGCGTACCGGTTTCTCCCGGCATGGCAATCGCCGGTGTCGGTGCACCATGCGGTGGCGTAGGAGCGGGTGTCGCGGCATCTGGAGCCTTGCTATCCTTGCTTGGCTGGCTGTCAAGATTCTCGGCGTTCTCCGGCGGGCGCAGCCTGACGTTCAATCCGAACGTATAACGATTGCGCTTGTCGGCACCTGCGACTTCGGTCTTTATCAGGTCCGAGTGGGTCAGCCACGCGGAGCTGTCCAGGTTGCGCATATAGTTCGCGACACTGGCATTCGACTGCGCGACACCCTGCAGTGTTAACACATCGCCATTCTGCTGCAACGAATTCAGGCGCGCGCTGTCTGGAATCGTCTTCACCAGTTCATCGAACAGATGAACCATCTGCGAACGACTGGCCTGCAACTGTTCGATAATCTGTTTCCGGGCGAGCAACTTCGATTTGGTCTTGTCGAGTTCCTTGATTTCCGCAAGCTGGCCATCGAGCTGCTTGATCTGATCCCTGAGGTAGGCGTTGCGCGCATCCTGGTTCTCCAGTCGCAACTCCATCCAGTACCACCAGCCAAACAGCACGACGACGGCGGCGAGCGCGGCGAGGCCAAGCATCATGTAGAACTCGCGTTCGCGCTGTCTGCGCCGTTCGGCGCGCCAAGGCAGTAGGTTGATCTTAGCCATCAGTCGAAGCTCCTGAGCGCGAGCCCGCAGGCGATCATCAGCGCCGGCGCGTCCTGGGTCAGAGTCTGGGCCTGTACCCGCGAGGACAACGACATGTTGGCCAGCGGGTTGGCGACGACACACGGAACGCCAAGTTGTTCTTCAACCATTTCGTGCACGCCGGCGATCGACGCGCAGCCGCCCGCCAGAACCACCTGGTCGACCTTGTTGTATTCGCTGCCCGCGAAGAAGAACTGCAGCAGGCGGCTGATCTGCTGAACCATCGCTTCCTTGAATGGCTCCAGCACTTCGATTTCGTACGACTCGGGCAGGCCACCCTGGCGCTTGGCCAGACCGGCTTCTTCGTAGGACAACCCGTACCGGCGCATGACCTCGTCGGTCAGCTGCTTGCCGCCAAATACCTGTTCGCGTGAATAAATGGTGCGCTGATTCTTGAGCACGATCAGTGTCGTCATCGTCGCGCCGACGTCGACGACGGCGATCACCGCATCCTTCGGCACGGCCAGCTGATCGGAAACGAGCTTGAACGCGTTCTCCATCGCGAACGCTTCGACATCGATCACCCGCGCCGACAGCCCGCCCAGATCGAGCGCAGCGACGCGCAAGTCGACGTTTTCCGTGCGCGAAGCCGCGAGCAGCACGTTCATCATCTCCGGCGTGTCCTTGACCGGACCGACGATTTCGAAGTCGAGGCTGACTTCCTCGATGGGATAAGGGATGTACTGGTTGGCCTCGACCTGGATCTGCCCGTCGAGGTCTTCCTCGGACAGGTCGGCCGGCATCGGGATCACCTTGGTGATGACAGCCGAGCCCGCCACGGCCGCGGCCGCGAACTTGGTCTTCGAGCCGGACCGGTTCAGCGCGCGTCTGATCGCCTCGCCGACCGCCTCGACTTCGACTATGTTCTTTTCCACCACAGCGTTCGGGGGTAGCGGCTCCACCGCATAGTGCTCAACGCGGTAGCGCCCGCCAACTTGACTCAACTGCAACAGCTTGACGGCTGTCGAGCTGATATCGACCCCAATCAGCGGCGGTGCTTTTGCACTGAATAGGCCCACACTTTTTCCCCTTCCCACGCGCCCTTACGAGCGATATATGCGCATCCACATTAAATACGAACTTTAACGATTTATCAACAGGCCGTTGACAAGTCCCGGCAAGCTAGTGATCTGAAAGTGAATTTGCAGTGAAAAATCACGAAAACGCCACATCCCGCGCTAACGGCCCGACGGTAGCACACCTTATACTCACGGACTGCCTAATCGCTCCGCTTTTTGCCTTTCGCCTCCCCAATAATTTTCATGCGCCTGCTCCTGCGTCTGTCCCGATATCTGTTGATCCTTCTGCTGCTCGGGGTAGTGCTCGGCTGCGCCGCAATAGGGGTTGCCTACTGGTTGATCTCGCCGCGCCTGCCATCGGTGGACACCCTGCGCGACGTGCGCCTGCAGGTGCCCTTGCGCGTCTACACGGCGGACAACCGTCTGATAGCCACGTTCGGCGAAACGCGGCGCATCCCGGTCAAGATCGACAAGATCCCGGTGCAACTGAAGAACGCCTTCATCGCGGCCGAGGATGCGCGCTTTTACGAACATCCCGGCTTCGACTGGCAGGGCGTGCTGCGCGCCGGAATCCACGTGGTCTTCAGCGGCGGGGAGAAGACCCAGGGCGCGAGCACGATAACGCAGCAGGTGGCGCGCAATTTCTTCCTGAGCTCGGAGAAGAGCTACACGCGCAAGCTGTCAGAGCTGTTTCTGGCGCGGCGCATCGAACAAGCGTTGACCAAGGACGAGATCCTCGAGCTCTACCTCAACAAGATCTTCCTCGGCAATCGCGCCTATGGCGTCGCGGCGGCGGCCGAGTTCTATTACGGCAAGACGCTGGACCAGCTGTCGCTGTCGGAAAGCGCGATGCTGGCATCGCTGCCGAAATTCCCGTCGACCGGCAATCCACTGAACAACCGGGCGCGCGCGGTCGAGCGCCGCAACAACTATGTGCTGCAGCGAATGCTCGAAAACAATTTCATCACTGCGGCACAGTTCAAGGTCGCTGCGGCGGAACCCGACTTGTCGTACGCGCACGAACCGCCGATCGAAGTCGAGGCGCCGTATCTGGCCGAGATGGCGCGCCGCGATGCGCTTGAGCGGCTCGGCAACGAAGCGTTGACCGATGGCTACACGATTCGTACGACGCTGGACTCGCGCGCCCAGGACGCAGCGAACCAGGCGCTGCGTGACGACCTGATCAGCTACGACCAGCGCCACGGTTATCGCGGCCCGGAAGCACATGTCGAACTTTCTGCGCAACCGACGCCGGCCGAACTCGACAAGCAGCTCGACGCCTACCATCCGGTGGTCGGCCTGATCCCGGGCATTGTCACGGAGAGCACGGAAAAAACGGCGCTTGTATACCTGGACGACGGGCAGTCCGTGCCGCTGGACCTCGGTGCCGTGAGCTGGGCGCAGGCGTACAAGGACGAAGCTCATCGAGGGGGGCCTGTCAAGCGTGTCGATGCGCTGCTCAAACCCGGCGACATCGTGCGCTTGGCGCGCAATCCGGAAGGCAAGTGGAAGCTGTCGCAAGTTCCGGCCGCACAGGGCGCGCTGCTGGCGCTCAATCCCGAGGATGGCGCGATCCAGGCCGAAGTCGGCGGATTCAGCTACGCCCGCAGCAAGTTCAACCGCGCGGTCCAGTCCAACCGTCAGCCCGGATCGAGCTTCAAGCCGTATTTCTACGCGGCGGCGTTCGAACACGGATTCACGCCCGCGTCGATCGTCAACGATGCGCCGATCGTCTTTGCCGATCCGTCCAAGCCAAACGGCCTGTGGACGCCGCAGAACGACGACGGCAAGTTCGACGGACCGATGCGCCTGCGCGAGGCGATGGTGCAATCGAAAAACCTCGTGTCGGTGCGCCTGCTCGACGCGATCGGCGTGCGCTACGCGCGTGAGTACGTGACGCGGTTCGGCATACCACTCGACCAGATTCCCGACAACATGTCGATGGCGCTTGGCACCGCATCGGTGTCGCCGATCATCATGGCGCGCGGGTTCGCCGTCTTCGCCAACGGCGGCTTCCTCGTCGATCCGTACTTCATCGACTCGATCAACGACCGCGACGGCAAGGAGATCTACAAGGCGCATCCGGTGGTCGCCTGCAGACAGTGTCCCGATCGCCTGATCGAGGACGCGCGCACCGCAGCCGTGCAGGCCAGCGCCGAAAAAGCGCAGGGCGATGGCGTCAAAACGACGGCTCTCTCGCCGATCGCGCGCGCGCAGGCGGCAACGGCGCCGCCAGCGTCGGCCGACCCGACCAAGCCGAATCTCGCGCCGCGTGTCCTCGACGCGCGTATTGCCTATCTGATTGGCTCGCTGTTGCATGACGTCGTGCGCCGCGGTACGGGACACGATGCGATGGTGCTCAAGCGCGCCGACCTTGCCGGCAAGACCGGTTCGACCAACGATCATCGCGACGCCTGGTTCACCGGCTATAACGATGCAATCGTCGCCAGCGCCTGGGTCGGCTTCGACGATTTCAGTTCGCTCGGCCGCGCCAACGGCATCGGCGAATTCGGCGCGCAGGCCGCGCTGCCCATGTGGATCAGCTTCATGCGCGAGACGCTCAAGGGTGTTCCGGAAAAACCGTTCGAGATGCCTCCCGGAATCACCACGGCGCGCATCGACCCGCAGACCGGCCAGCTTGCCTCGAGTGCCGACGGGCACAGCATGCTCGAGGTGTTCAAGGTCGAAGATGTCGCGCGCCTTGCCGCCGGACCGAACAATGCCAGCGAGCAGGAAAAGCGTGTGCAGCAGGATGCCTACGGCATTTTCTGATGCACAGGCATGCTCCCGGACGAGGCGACGAGACGCGGCGCCGCATCGCGGTCGAAGCTGCTCGCCTGATCAGCGAGCACGGCATCCGCGACTACCATGTCGCCAAGCGCAAGGCCGCCGAGCGGCTCGGCATCCAGGTCGATACCGCCCTGCCGAAGAACGCCGAAATCGAGGACGCGCTGCGCGAATACCAGCGTCTGTTCGACGCCGAGGATCAGCCACAGCGCCTGCGCGAGTTGCGCGAAAGCGCGCGTGAGGCGTTGCGGTTCTTCGCGCGCTTCGAGCCGCGCCTGGTCGGCGCCGTGCTCGACGGCAGCGCTGACCGGCATTCCAGCGTTTGTCTGCACCTTTTCAGCGAGGATGCCGAGACTGTCGCCGGCTTTCTCGACGAGAGCGGCATACCGTACGAGCAGCAATCGCGGCCGCTGCGGCTGACGCGCGAGGTGCAACGCGAATTTCCGGCATTCGTGTTCAGCGCCGGAGAAGTGCCGGTTGACGTGACCGTGCTGCCGGAGGAACTGCTGCGCCAGGCGCCGCTCGATCGCGGCGGCGAAAAACCGATGCGCCGCGCGTCGCTGGCGACGCTCGAAGAACTGCTTGCGGCAGCGCCGCGAGGTTAGGGGAAATCAGCGCTTGTTCAGCGGCTGGTAGTCGCGCGGCGTCGCGCCCGTATAGATCTGGCGCGGCCGGCCAATCTTGGTTTCCTTGTCCAGGTGCTGCTCGAGCCAGTGCGCGACCCAGCCGGCCATGCGGCCGAGCGCGAACATCACCGTGAACATCTCGGTCGGAATCTTCAGCGCCTTGTAGATCAGGCCCGAGTAGAAATCCACATTGGGATAAAGTTTGCGTTCGACGAAATACGAATCCTTCAGCGCGACCTCTTCCAGCGCCATCGCCACGTCGAGCAGCGGATCGTTGACGCCCAGATCGGCCAGCACCTTGTGGCACATCTCGCGGATGATCGTCGCGCGCGGATCGAAGTTCTTGTAGACGCGATGACCGAAGCCCATCAGGCGGAAGCCGGAATTCTTGTCCTTGGCGCGCTCGACCGCCTTGCCGACGTTCTTCGTGTCGCCGATCTCGCCGAGCATCTTCAGCACCGCCTCGTTCGCGCCGCCGTGCGCAGGACCCCACAGTGCGGCAATGCCGGCGGCAACACAGGCGTACGGATTTGCGCCGGTCGAGCCGACCAGGCGCACGGTCGAGGTGCTCGCGTTCTGCTCATGGTCGGCGTGGAGGATGAACAGCAGGTCGAGCGCCTTGGCCGCGACCGGGCTGAGTTGCAGCGGTTCGCTCGGCACTTCGAACATCATCGTCAGGAAGCGCGTGACGTATTCGAGATTGTTGCGCGGATAGCGGATTGGCCAGCCGATCGAATAGCGATAGCACGCCGCCGCGATCGTCGGCGCCTTCGCGATCAGGCGGATCGCGGCGAGCCGGCGCTGCGCCGGATCATTCATGTCGAGCGAGTCGTGATAGAACGCGGCGAGCGAACCGACCGATGCGCACAGCATCGCCATCGGGTGCGCATCGTAATGGAATCCGTTGAGGAAGTTCTTCAGCGTCTCGCGCATCATCGTGTGATGCGTGATCTCGTCTTCGAATTCGCTGAACTCGGTCTGGCTCGGCAGGTCGCCGTTGATCAGCAGATAGGCGACTTCGAGAAAGCTCGAGTGCTTGGCCAGTTGCTCGATCGGATAGCCACGGTACAACAACACGCCCTTGTCGCCGTCGATGAACGTGACCGCGCTGCGGCACGCCGCCGTCGACATGAATCCCGGATCGTAGGTGAAGTAGCCGGTGTCCTTGTTGAGCTTGCCGATGTCGATCGCCGGATCGCCGAGACTGCCCTTGACGATCGGCAAGGTCGACGCCTTGTTCGACGCGGAATCGGTCAGCACAACGCTTTGATCGGACACGGCGAGATCTCCTGTCATGGTCCAGCAGCACTGCAAGAGC
>DASSGP010000223.1:0-14620 GCA_035693405.1 Rudaea sp.
CCGGACCCGCGCGACGACCTCTCCGGCACCGACGTCGCGCGCAAACTCGTGATCCTTGCGCGCGAAGCGGGCTGGGAGCTATCGCTGGCCGACGTGAACGTGGAAAATCTCGTACCCGAATCCCTGCGCGGCACACCACCGGACCAGTTCATGGCGCAACTCGACCAGCTCGACGCAGCGATGCAGCAACGTCACGCCGCCGCGTCCGCCAACGGCCATGTGCTGCGCTACGTGGCGAGTCTGAAGCGCGACGGCAGCGCCAGCGTTGGGCTGATCGAACTGCCGCGCGAACACGCCTTCGCCAACATCCGCCTGACCGACAATGTCGTGCAGTTTTCCACGAAGCGCTACTGCGACAATCCGCTGGTCGTGCAGGGACCGGGCGCCGGGCCCGAGGTGACAGCCGCCGGCGTATTCGCCGACCTGCTGCGCGTCGCTGCCGCCCTAGGAGCAAGAGTATGAATGCAATACCGGCGTCCCTGGATGATCCGTTCGCCCTGAGCGTAGGCGCGAAGCGCCGAAGTCGAAGGGCACCCGACGTCGCTTCGACTTCGCTCGATGCGCGAGCTACGCTCAGCGCGAACGGTGTTGTGAACGTTCCCGGTTCGCGTTCGAGCGCAAACAATGCAGATTGAAGCCGCCACGGCGTTCGCGCCTGCTTCGGTCGGCAACATCGGCGTCGGCTTCGACATACTCGGGCACACGATCGTCGGGCCGGGCGACCGCGCAACGGTCCGCCGGACCGAAGCGCCGAAGGTGCGCGTCGCTGCGATCCGCGGCTGCGCCGTCGAGCTGCCTCTCGACGCGGAGCGCAATACGGCCGGCGCCGCACTGATCGCGATGATCGAGGATCTCAAGCCGCCGTTCGGTTTCGAGATCGAACTCGACAAGGGCATTGCCTACGGCTCCGGCATGGGCGGATCGGCCGCGTCGTCCGTCGCCGCGCTGGTCGCAGCGAATGCCCTGCTCGACTCGCCGCTGACGCGCGAACAACTGTACCCGTATGCGCTGGCCGGCGAGGCCGTCGCCAGCGGTGGCTATCACGGCGACAACGTCGGCGCGATGCTGCTCGGTGGCATCGTGCTGGCAACGCCGAACCGCCTCGTGCGCATACCGGCGCCGGCCAAGTGGCATTGTGTACTTGTACACCCGGAAGCGACGCTGGAGACGCGCCGCGCGCGCGAGGCATTGAAGGGCGCCTACGCGCTGACCGAGTTCATCGCCCAGAGCACGAACCTTGCGCTCGTGCTCAGCGGCTGTCATCGCGGCGATGCGGACCTGGTTCGTGCCGGACTGCGCGATGTGTTGATAGAGCCCCGGCGCGCGGCACTGATACCCGGTTTCGCCCGCGTCAAGCAGGCGGCGCTCGATCACCGCGCCCTCGGCGCGAGCATTTCCGGCGCCGGGCCAAGCGTGTTCGCCTGGTTCGAATCGCTCGTGGCTGCCGAACTCGCGGCACCGGCGATGCGCGCCGCTTTCGCGGCTGGCGGCATCGCCAGCGAAACCTTCGTCTCGCGGGTCAACGGACCGGCTGCCGGACTCGTCACGTGAAGTTTCACAGCACGCGCGACGACGCGCGCGACGTCAGTCTGAGCGAGGCGATCGCCGCCGGCCTCGCGACGGACGGCGGCCTGTATGTGCCGGACGATCTGCCGCAACTCGATATCGACGCATTCGATGCGACGGCAATGCTGCCGGTCACCGCCGCGCGGCTGCTTGCGCCGTTCTTCGCCGGCGACGCGCTGTCTTCGCAGCTCGATGCGATCTGTACCGAGGCGTTCACGTTTCCGGCGCCGTTGCGCGCGCTGGCCACGCCGCACGATTACGTTCTCGAACTTTTCCACGGCCCGACAGCGGCATTCAAGGACTTCGGCGCGCGCTTTCTCGCCGCATGCATGCGCCGCCTTGCCCGCGACTCATCGAAACCACTGACGATACTCGTCGCAACCTCCGGCGATACCGGCGCCGCGGTCGGCGCTGCGTTTGCCGGGGTGCCCGGATTTCGCGTCGTGATCCTCTACCCTGATGGCCGCGTGTCGCCGCGCCAGGCGCACCAGCTCGGCTGCTTCGGCGGCAACGTCACCGCCCTGCGTGTCGCCGGTTCGTTCGACGACTGCCAGCGCATGGTCAAGCAGGCTTTTGCCGACGCCGAATTGCGGGCTCGCGTGCCGTTGAGTTCGGCCAACAGCATCAGCCTGGGACGGCTGCTGCCGCAGATGGCGTACTACGCGCACAGCACGCTGGCCCATTGGCATCGCCGGCACGCGCCTCTGAACTTCGTGGTGCCGACCGGCAATCTCGGCAACGCAGTCGCTGGCGTGCTCGCGCGCGCCCATGGCTTCCCGATTGGCCAGATCGTGCTTGCCTGCAACGCCAATCACGTGCTGCCGGATTTCTTCGATGGCGCCGACTACGCGCCACAGCCCAGCGTCGCGACGCTGGCCAATGCGATGGACGTCGGCGCGCCGAGCAACTTCGAGCGACTGCGCTGGCTCTACCCCGACGTGGCCGCGCTGCGGCGCGAATTTCGCGCATTCAGCGTCGGCGACGACGAGATCCGCGCGACAATCCGCCAGCACTACGAGCGCTTCGGCGACATTTTCTGCCCGCACACCGCTACGGCAGTTCACGTACTCGAACGCTTGCGCTCAGCCGGTCAGGAGGGTGACTGGGCAGCGGTTGCCACCGCGCATCCGGCGAAGTTCGACAGCGTCATCGAACCGTTGATCGGACGGCAGGTCGACGTTCCCGAACCGCTGGCCACACTGCTGGCGCGTCCGGCACACGCCGAACCGATGGCCGCGGCCTACCCCGCGCTGCGTAGCCGCCTGCTGGCCGATTGAGCGGGCAGGCCGCGGTGCGGGCTTGGCGCGCTGCACCACACGCGGTATCATGCGCGCCCCGTGCCGGACCAGACCGGCACCGTGTCATCGTGTGGGGCGGTAGCTCAGCTGGGAGAGCGCTGCGTTCGCAATGCAGAGGTCGAGGGTTCGATCCCCTTCCGCTCCACCAAACAAACTTCCCGCGGCATCTGGCGAGACCCTGAAACCGCACCCTGATGCGGTTTTTTCTTGCCTTGCCTTGCCTTCCGCAGCTGTCGCCGATGTTGCCTGAGTTACCGCAATTTTGGTGGTAGCTTTGCCGGTAACACTGTTCCCCTTGAACGGAGTTACCGCCAAATGTCGACCCCTTCCGCCGTTTCCAAGGCCAAACCAAAGGCATCGGCATACAAGCTCGCGGACGAACGCGGCATGGTGCTCTCGCTGGTGGCGCTTCAATTACTGCCGACCGGACAACGGAAAGCCCAAATCTCTTTCCCTAGGCACCTACCCAGACCCACAAAACGGGGTGTAGCGAAGTATGTTCAGACTCGCATGGTGTCAAGCAACTTTCCTCAGCGCTGCGCTAGGTCCGAAGCGTGCTCAGAACCTAAATGCACGAGGCCTTGAAGAGGGCTTGTAGTCGGTCGCCTCTTTGCAGAATTCCCGGAATCTCGCGTAGAACTTGTGGTCCTTTTGTAGTCCCCTCCAGAACGGTGCGCTCTCATGAGCCCGCCTTGCGTAGTAACCGAATGTATATAGGGCCACTTCCTTCCTCATGATCCCACTTGCGGCCATGAACGAGATCTCCTCCAGGAAGCAAATGAAGACTTCCTTCTGCTGTTTGTTCACCGACTCGTCCGCAATGTCGGCGTTCAGCAGTTTGCACACTGCTTGGATCGACTCGTCGCCATCAAATCTGACACTCATCTCGTGAAATTTTTCGTACCGTCGTATCGCAATCGCATCCCTGAACTTGAAGAGACCAAACAGAAAGCCCAGGGTAGCAACGACTGCGGAGACACTCTCCACGGCATCCTTGATCGAAATCGAACTCAACATTGGGCACCTCCGATGCGAATCGGCGCGAACAGGAGTTCATAGGCGCTTGCGTCGGTCAGCGTAATCCATGGCCTTCTTCCGGCTTATAGACAACGGTGTTGCACGAACGAGGAATGTCCCACAGACCGACTTGAGTCGCGAAGCCTGCGACGCCAGCCATTACCACGAATTGTAGGGTAGCCACTTCATAACGCCCCCGCAGCCGGCGTCGCCTGGCGTCGGCTGACGCACTCCGTCAATTGCAATTCGGCGGCAGGCAGCCGCGCGGCGCGGCTTCGAAATCGTTCGTGTAGATCAGATCGTAGGTCAGGCGCGCGATGCCCGCCTTGACGTTGGGGGCACCGGCTGGAGTAGTGTTGCCGCCGATGACGGGCCGGCCGCCGGCGTCGAACGTAACCGAAAAACCGTAGTCCTGCGTACTCGTGTCATCGAACGAGCCCAGGCTGATGCCGTTGATGCCAAAACTGGTGTCCAGTGCCAATGTATCGCCGCGCAACCGTGCCACGACAAAGTAAAAGTGGGAAGCGACGTAGCACGTACCGGCTGCAAGAACGCGCCCTGCGCTGTCAACGGCTGCGGCGATGACGTACTGGAATGCGCACCCCGTTGCACCGGTATCTATGATCTTCCCCAACCCGGCATTCCCGTCCGCCGAGACGCGCACTATGAGAAACAGAAATGGATTCGTCGCGCCTTGCGCCGCAATCCAGATTTGTCCGCCGCGATCGGCAATGGCGTTGACGTAGAGAACGCGGTCGCCGACGTCGAACTTCTTGATTCCACCGACGCCAAATGTCGCATCCAGTGAACCGTCGGAATTCAGTCCGACAAGTTCCAAGTCCTCTGTACCCGGGTCAAAGCTTGTGTCGCCTCCCCTCCCGACCAGCACGATGCGGTTGTTGGGCTGCACCAGCACCGAGTCGGCGACTTCGAAGGTATCGGTCGCATCGACCGTGATGACGGCCCCGCCATCGAACGTCGTACCCAGGTTGTCGGTGACGGCATTGAACATGTGGTCAAGCGAAGCGAGTCCACTCGTAAAGCGCATCACACCAAACCGCCGCGCCGGGTTTAGGAGGCTGTAATGGCCGGTACCGGCAGCGAGAACCTTCCCGTCGGTCTGGATGGCGATGGCATCAGCCGAAACCGACCCCTGGGCGTCGTTGATCTGGGCCGAGCCTCCGACCGAGGTTGCGAGCGAATGGGCATTTGCGGTCGTGAGCGCGACATGACTCGCGAGTGCCAGGTATTCGCTGCCGGAATAAGGCCGCGCCATCCACAGCTGATCATCGGCCGCGCAACTGAAGAACGCGCAGCTCGTGATCCGGCCGCTGAGGTCGGCGGCGCCAAATGTCGTGACGAATTGCCCGTCGGGAGACAGCTGTCCGAGCCACCAGTATTCGTGTCCTCCATTGGCGCGGCCGACAAGAAACAATCGACCGGTCGTTTCGGTGACGATCGCGTTGAGCGAGGACAGGTTTCCTGGATTCGAATAATCGCCGTTGAAGGCAAAGCGGCCGGCGCCAGGCCAGGACGGATCGAAGTAACCGTCCGTCGCGAACGCGATCGCCGGACCGAGCAGGCCGCCCAGCGCAAGAAGCATCGAGACGATCCAGTACCGACGCGGCACGATTTCGCCCCCGGCCGATTCCCTGTGCGTCAATATACATCTTCGATCAGTGGCTGCAAAAGAAATGCATGGCAAGACGTAACACGGCCGGTCGGGCGGCGAGACGACGCCGCCCCTTTTTCGAAGTACTTCCGGTTGAAACTGATCCGTTCGCGTCGAGCGTAGCTCGCGCAGCGAGCGAAGCGCCGGGCGGGAGCCCAAGTGCCCCGCAGGCCATGGATGACCGAGAGGGGCCGTCGTCGGCGCTACGCTCCGAACTAACGGAAACTTGAACCGGACAGCACCCCGTGTCGCCAGACTTGTCCCTGCCGACGACCTACTCGCACGCAGCACGCCGATTCAAGAGCCGGAGCCTCCGGCCTGTAGCGCCTCACGCAACCGCCCGGCCAGCTCTTTCGGATCACTGCGCCGGACCACGACGCGCGGCGTTTCGTGCCAGTCGGCGCTCGCCTGAATCGCCGCCGCCATGTCGGCCACGAGCGCGTCGTCGACTTTCGTCGCGGGCTCGAGGAAGATCTTCTTGATCTCGAACGTGCCGTCGACGCGGTGTGCTTTCGCATCGAGGCGGCCGGCGAGGCGGCCGCGGCGCAGGATCGGCAGAACGAAGTATCCGTAGCGGCGTTTCGGCGCCGGCGTATAGCACTCGAGCGTGTAGTCGAAACCGAACATCGCGCTCGCGCGGGCGCGATCCCAGACAACCGGATCGAACGGCGACAACACTGTCGTATGCGTCGCGCGCAGGCGGCCGAGCTGCGCGCGAGCGAGCAATCCTGCGTGATCGCAGTGGACGTAAGCGCTTGCTTCCCAGCCCCTGACGGCGACGCGCAGCAACTCGCCGCTGTCGACGTAGCGCTGCAGATCCGCGTCCGTGTGTTTCCTGCCACTGCGAAAGTAATCGGCGATCCAGCGCGCCTGCGTGATGCCAAGAGCGCGCACAGCGCGCAACACGTGCTCGCGACGAATTTCGACCGCGCCAAGCGGTTCGACGCGTTGCAAACCAAGGCGCTCGACGACGCGCTCGGTCAGGTCGTAGACGCGCTGGAAGTTCTCGCGCCTGGTGATCATCAGTTCGCCGAGCGCGAACAGCGCCTCGAGCCAGCGCTTCTCGTCCTTCCAGCCCCACCAGCCCGCGCCGCCGTGGCGCGGACGTTCGAAGTCGGATGACTTGACCGCGCCATGTTCGCGCACATGCGCGAGCACGCGATCCATGCCGGCCCGGTGGTCGCGGTGCATGCGCTGCGCATGCTTGTTGGCCCAGTGGTTCTCGCGTGCGTTCGGCCCGTGTCGGTGCAGGCCGTAGTCGGCAATCGGCGCGAAGCAGGCTTCGTGCGCCCAGCATTCGAAAATCTTTCCGCGGGCAAGGGCTTCGTCCAGCCATTGCGGCGGATAGCTCCCCAGGCGCGAAAACAGCACCAGATACGGGCTGCGGGCGACGACGTGGATCGTGTCGATCTGCAGCAACTGCATGCGCTCGATCGCGGCCACAAGGCGCTTGCGCGTCGCCCGCGCGCGCGGCGGGCTCAATAGACTCTGTGCCGCCAAGTGCAGGTTGCGCGCCTGCTGAACGGAAAGCAAACCACTCGGAGGTGTTATCTCATCGTTCACGCGACACCTGAAACAATCCAGTGTGCGCAAGGATATCAGCGCGCCGAAGGAAGCTGACCACGGCCGCGCGCTCTTCCAACGAGCGCAAGGCAGCGAGTGGTTGCATCTCGCTCCATCCGTCCCATCAGGAGGCACCATGAAAACGTATTTTCGCCCAGGCACCATCCCCGTCGCGTGCAGCCTACTCATGCTGTGCGCTGCCGCGTCGGCCCAGAACGGCTCACAGGATCAAGTCAACCGGTACACGCAGCGCGACGGCACGCAGGTCACGTTGGTCTCCGGACAGCCGCACGACCCTTCGTACGGCCCGAAGCCGGCATTCGAACAGCTCGACACGAATCGCGACGGCTTCATCGACCGTAGCGAAGCAGAAGCCTACATACCGTTGATCAATGACTTCGATCACCTGGCGTTCCATACAACCCGGATTTCCCGGCAGTCCTACGCGCATTGGGACTATCGCTAGAGCAAAACGCGTCCATCGCGATTTTCATGCAGCTGAGTCATGAGGCTCTCGGCAGAATAAACGGCGCGTTTGCGCCCTACCCCCTTTTCACGAGCGCGTGAATGCTGCAGCATGTGCGCGCGTTGAACAGGAGGCGGGGACAGATATGGGCATTGCTGGGGGTACTCCGGAAAGCGGCGGGCTGCGCGCGGTATTTCGCGAGGTGCGGCTGGCACTTGGCGATCTGGTCGGCGGCAAGCTCGACCCTTCCCACGAAATCATGCTGCAGGTCCTTTTCGGTCTGCTCGGCGCATTGGCCCGCGCCGACGGCGTGATCTCGAGCGAGGAAGCGGACTATGCGAACTCGTTGATGGACGAACTCGAACTCGGGGCGAGTGCGCGCCAACTGGCGACCGAATCGTTCCAGAGCGGTCGCCGCCAGGTCGACCTGGAAAGGGAGATTCAGCGTTTTCTGATTGCGTTTCCCCACGGGTCGACTGAAGTCGACCGGCTCTACGACAGCCTGCTGCGCCTGGCCGCCGCCGACAAACGCATTCGCCCCGGCGAACGGCAGTTTCTCGAGCGCGTGACGGTCGGCCTGGGCTACTTGCCCGAGGTCCTCGAGCAACGTCTGCGCAGCATCATGCGCTGAATGAACGACGCGCCTCCTGGGAGGCGCGTTTCGAACGTTGATTCAGCGGGAGACGGCTGCGTCTCAGTGAGGTGCGGGGTGGTGACCGCCGCCGTGGCCGCCACCGCCGTAGTAATGGCCGCCATGACCACCGTAATACCCGCCGTGAGAGTGGCCACCGTAGCCGCCGTAATAGCCGATGCTCAACGCGAACGGCCAGCCGTATCCATAGCCATACCCATAGTATGGATAGTACCCGGCGTACGCAGGGTAATAGTAGCCAGGCGCATAACCATACCCATACGAGGAGCCTTCGTAGTAGGCACCCGTCGAGTAGCCGTTGTCATAGACGACGCCCGGGTGGGTGTAGTACGGGTAGTAACATCCGCCGAGCATCAACAGCGCACCGCATGCAACGGCGATTCGAGCCAGACGATTCAAACGCGATTTCATGACGCTTCTCCTGAAAGCATAACGAATATGCTACTGCGCGATCGGTAAATCAATGCTGACCTGAATTCCGTTCAGACTCGGGTCTTACGCTCGATTCAGACGGCAAGCGCGTTCATGAACGTAACCGGAAATTCGCAATTGTGGCATTTCGTAAATCCTTCCAGCGGTGCACGATTTTCCGTGATCGTCGATCGCAGCCCAGACCGCCGTTCCGCGCTGCAACGCGGCATTGGCAATCGCCTTGCCTCCACGTCAATGCTGCAGCCTGAACTCCGGATGCATCAGACTGCCGAGGAAAAGCGACAGCAACCGCGGCTCCATGACGGCGGTGAACGCAACACCATAGGCGGCGCCCCACAGGTGCGCGCTGTGGTTGACGTTGTCGGTCGATCGCCGGTCCATGTAGATCGAATAAGCGACATAAAGCACGGCGAACACGATCGCCGGCACCGGCAGGAAGTACACATAGATCGTCGCCCACGGTTTTATCAGGATGAACGCGAACAGGACCGCGGACACCGCGCCGGAAGCGCCCAGGCTGCGGTAATTCGGATTGTTGCGGTTGTCCAGGAACGTCGGCAGGATCGACACGATAAGCCCGCCGACATAGAACCCGGCAAAACCGAACGGTCCGAGATATTGCGTGTACTGGCGCTCCATGGCTTCGCCGAAGAAGAACAGCGTGATCATGTTGAAGATCAGGTGGCCCGGGCTGGCGTGAACGAGGCCGTAGCTGACCAGACGCCAGTATTGCTTGCCGCGACTCACTGCCGGCGGCCACAGGATCAGCCGTTCCAGCAGCGGTGCATTGTTGAACGCGACGAACGACACGACACACGTAATCGCGATGATGATGAGCGTGGTATTCACTGGCGCCCCTGTGTTGTGGTCAATTAAGCTTTTGCAGCGCCCAATGCGCGATGCTGTATGCTCGATGCAGATGGTAGAGGAAAATCGTGCTGACCACTTACCCCGCGCAGTCGCGCCAGCCAGGCCACGACCACGACAGCGCAGTCGAGCGCGCGATATGGCTGGACCTGGTCGATCCGAGCGAAGACGAGCGCAAGCGCGCCGCCACGGTGCTCGGCGCCGATCTGCCGACACGTGACCAGATAAGTTCGATCGAACTGTCGAGCCGGGTGCGGATCGAAGACGAACTGCTTCGGATCAACATTCCATCGTTCGCGCGCGGCGAAGGCGGCCAGGGCGTGCTCACGCCGCTCGGCGTCCTGCTGTCGCCATCGCTGCTGGTCACGCTGCGCTACGCCGAATCGGCAGCCTTCGACCGCCTCGCCAAGATCGTCGCAGAGGAAGCCCGGCCGGGGACCAGTGTCGACGCGTTCGTTACGTTGTTCGAGTCAGTCGCAAGCACTGCCGCCGATCATATGCAGGAGTTGTCCGGCGAGTTGTCGCAACTGTCACGCAAAACGTTTGCCGATCGCGTCGGCCACTCCGGCATGCTGCGCGGCATCCTGTTCGAGATCGGCCGCATCCAGCGTCATGTCACGCAGATCCGGTCGGCGCTGCTCGGCGTTCAGCGCGGGTTGAGCCATATGTGCGATACGGCACCGAAGTGGATCAGCCGGCAGCAACTCACGCGCCTGCAGGTGGCATTGGGCGATCTGAAGTCACTCGGTGAATTCGACCAGCAACTCGACGACAAGATGCAATTCCTGCTCGATGCCGCGCTCGGTTTCATCAACAACGACCAGAACGACATCATGAAGGTCCTCACGATCGTCTCGGTCGTCGCGATCCCGCCGGTCATCCTGGCCGGCATCTGGGGCATGAATTTCAAGACGATCCACGAATACGACTGGCCTAACGGTTACGTGTTTGCCCTGACGATGATCGTCTTGAGCATGCTGCTGCCGCTGGCGTGGTTCAAGTGGAAGAAGTGGTTCTGACTTGACCTCCCTTGAAACCAATTAGCGTCGAGTCTGAGCCAAGCGCGTTTCCTTCTCCCGCTGGCGGCAGAAGGTGCCGACTGCGGAGGCAGGATGCCGAAGCGAACAGCGCAGCTGGCCCGAAGGGCGAGCGCCATCGATGGCGCGAGTTACGCGGATGAGGGTGGCGGGCCAGAAGGCGAATGCGCTCGGCCCAGCGCCACCCTCACCCGGCGCGCCTTGCGCGCCGACCTCTCCCGCCAGCGGGAGAGGTGTCAGCTGAGACTCAGGCAGGTTACCTTTACTTCGCGCCAACGTTGTCGGTCTTGCCGATGAACGCAGCGACGTTGTCGTGCAACTGCTTCAGCGAGTCGAGGTGCGCATACACCATGTGCCCTGATTCGTAGTAGTGCGTCTCGATGTTCTGGATCAGGCTGTCCGGAATCGACAGATGACGCATCTCGTAGTCCGCCGTGTAGAACGGCGTGGCGAGATCGTAGTAGCCGGAGTTCAGCATCACGTGCATGCGCGGGTTGTACTTCATCGCCGCCGACAGGTCCGGGATCACGTTCGGAAAGCCGGGAATAGCGAACGGTGCGCCCGGTTGCTTGTGCTCGAACTTCCAGCCCGGGAACGTGCCCTCGGCAAACAGCTGGTAGCTCTGGTCTTCGCCGAACTTCAACTGCTTGCGCACGTAATCGTTGAACGCCGACACATAGGCCGACGAAATCGCCGCCGACTGCGGATCGTAGGCCGCACCCTGGTTGAGCGCGTCCATGGTCGGGCCGGAAAAACGCGAATCCAGTCGGCCGGTCGTCAGACCGCGGTCGATCTGCAGCGTGTGCTCGAACTCGCCGCCATTGACGCGCAGGTTGGCGCGCTCGATGTACTCGACCGGCAGGCCGGTATAGTTGTGCAATTTTTCCGCGATGGCATGCTTGCGCGCCGGATCGAGCGAGGTGCCCGCAGCCAGCGCTACGGCATACTCGCCCATCGCGAATTGCTCGACTTCGGCGAGGAAGGACTTCAGGTCGGCCGGCTGATTCTGCAGTTTCTTGTGATACCACGCCGTAGCAGCGTAGGTCGGCAGCACGAGCTGGTAGGAAAGGTCGACGCCCGGATTGATTTCCGGAAAGTCGATCAGCATCGCCATGTTCAGAACCTGCGACAGCAGGATCACGCCGTTGAGGTCGATCGCCTTCTCGCTCTGCAGCAGATTTGCCAGCACGGCCGAGCGCGTGGTGCCGTAGCTTTCACCGAACAGGTATTTCGGCGAATTCCAGCGGCCGTACTGCGACATGAACTTGCCGATGAACTGGGCGAACGCGTTCGCGTCCGGATCGACGCCGAAATATTCCTTCGGCCCCTTCTCCTTGTCGGCGAACGTGCTGAACCCGGCACCGGGCGCGTCGATGAAGACCAGGTCGCTGACATCGAGCAGGCTGTAGTCGTTGTTGACCAGACCATAGGGCGCCGGCGCGGTGTGCTGGTCGTCCGCGGTCACGACACGCTTGGGTCCGAACGCGCCCATGTGCAGCCACACGGTGGCCGAACCGGGACCGCCGTTGTAGATGAACATGACCGGTCGCTGGGTCGGTTCGGCGAGCTTCTTGAAATACGCCGCATAGAAAATGCTGGCCGTGCCCTCGCCTTTCTTGTCATCGAGGATGATCGTGCCGGCCACGGCCTTGTAGTCGATCTTCTTGCCTTCGACGGTAACGCTGCCTTCGGTTTCGACGTGCTTGGGCGTGAGTTTTTCGGGCTTGGACGTCTCGGTTTTCGTCTCGGTCTTGGTTTCCTTTTTGGCCGGCTCGTCGTCGGCAAAGGCCGGAGCGGCGAGCGCGAAGCAAGTGGTCAAAGCGAGGGCAATCGAAGTCTTGCGCATGGGATTCCTTATGGGCCGCGTCGGCCTATGGGTCGGGGTAGCGCGGCATAGTGTCGGATTGCGGCCGGCGTTCACAATCCCGAAAGTCATGATTGGCCGGAAGGCTGAAGAGCGCGCGTAGGTAGCAAGGACAGAAGTGCCGGGCGATAAATTTCTCCGCAGTTGATTGGCGCCGCACTAATCCCGACTCTCTCCCCAACCCCTCTCCCGGTGGGAGAGGGGCTTGACGAGAACCGCTCCGGCTCTTGGTTCCCTTCTTTCCCTTCTCCCATCGGGAGAAGGTGGCGCGAAGCGCCGGATGAGGGTACGACGTCGGACCGACGCTTGAAGTCTGTGGGAGCTCAGGCAGCCGAAGCGCTTGCGCGCCTCAGCACTTCTCATACTTCCAGTTGCGCGCCTTCCCTTCGGCAATCCACTCGATCGCCTGCACAAGGCGTTTCGCGCGCGTTTCCTCGCGCTTGGCCTCGACGATCCATTCGATGTACTCGCGGCGCTGGCTTGGGCTGAACGCGGCAAACGCTGCCGTTGCCTTCCGGTTGCGCTTCAGCGCGGCCGAAAGATCGTCCGGCACCGCGGCCTCGGGACGTGGCTCGGGCTTAGCGCGCACCGGCTTGATGCCTTCTTCGTTGAGCTTCGCGGCCTTGGAGATGTATGCGGTCAAGGCCTTGCGCGACGGCAGGCCAGCCAGGCTGGTAATGCGGCCGAACTGGCCCATGGCGCGCTCGTCGGCTGCGCTCGCGCGGCCTATGACGAGTTCGCCTTTCCAGAATCCGAACGTGCAGTGCTGCTTGAACGCCGCCATGCCGCACATCATCCCGTGGTGCATGAAATGTGGAAAGCTCCATTTCATGGTTTCTTCCACTTGTGGACACGCGCCATGGACGACGTCGCGAAGGTGAGCCAGGATTGGCTTGGCGAAATCGGCGGATCTCTCGATATATGCGTCGACGCGCGGATCGCGCTTGCCCATCGTTGACTCCCATGTGCTCAAACAGAAAACCGTTTCCCGCGAGCGGCGCGTCCTCAACCTGCGACGGCAAACGCTCCACCCTGTTCCAGCGCCCGCTGGTAGGCCGGCCGCGCATGGATGCGTTCGAGAAACACGGCCAGCCTTGGCCGGCCCGTATCGACCAGGCCGCGCGCCTTTCCTGCCTCGATCGGAAAACTCATCTGCACATCCGCGGCGCTGAACTCGTCGCCGGCAAACCAGGCGCGCCGCGCCAGTTCGCTTTCCATGTAGTCGAAATGCAGCTTGAACTGCGGATCGACATACGAGATCCTGACCTTTTCCGCAACGCCGCGGACGACCGGGCGGATGAAGAACGGCATCGGCGCCTTCGGCATGCGGCGGAAGATCAGGCTCAGCAGCAGCGGCGTCATCGCCGAACCTTCGGCGTAATGCAGCCAGTAGGTGTAACGCAAGCGTTGCGGCGTATCGGGCGGCGGCACGAAACGCCCATTGGCGTAGCGGCCGATCAGGTATTCGATGATTGCCCCGGATTCCGCCACGGTCGTATCGCCATCGCTGATGACCGGCGACTTGCCGAGCGGGTGCACGGCGCGCAATTCGGGCGGCGCCAGCATCGTGTTCGCATCGCGCTGGTAGCGCACGATGCGGTACTCGAGATCGAGTTCCTCGAGCAGCCAGAGGACACGTTGCGAACGCGAGTTGTTCAAATGGTGGACGGTGATCATGCGCGCTCGCTTCGCCGGTTCGTGGCCATCAATGCGGACTGCTTCCGCTACCGGCGTCCGCCGCGACCAGCTTGAGGAAGGCCGGATCGCTGCGCAGCGGATCCCAGACCGGGTGCAGGCGCATCGTTGCGCGGGTCTCGCCGTTCGGCACTTCGAGCAGGTGCGGCACCATGGCGACCGCCGCGTCGACGTGACCGAACGCCGCTTCGACCTGTGCCAGCGTCGCTTCGGAACGGGGCAGCAGAAATGCGTCGCCGGCGTTGAGTTCCACGCCACGCTTCGCCCACAGCATGGCCTGCTTCTCGTCGCCGAGTCCCGCGTACGTGATCGCGTATGCCTGGGAGAGTTTGATGTCGTCGGCTTCGGACCGGTACATGGAATTGATGACTTCGAGGGTCCGTTCGAAGCTGGCACGCGCGGCCGTCTTGTCCCCAGACCACATCTGTCCCCAGGCGATGAACAGCTGGCAATAGGCTTGCCATGGATCGCCGGCCGGTTGCACCTTCGCC
>DASSGP010000224.1:0-37394 GCA_035693405.1 Rudaea sp.
GCCGGACACTGCCGGTTATCGTTCGCGGCCCTGCGCACCAGCGCAGATTCCCACCTGCCCAGGTGGCGGAATTGGTAGACGCACTAGTTTCAGGTACTAGCGGGTAAAACCGTGGAGGTTCGAGTCCTCTCCTGGGCACCAAGTTACCGTCCGTAGCAATCCACTCCAGTCCACCAGAATCCACGAAAACCCCCGCTCCCATGCGGGGTTTTTGCTTTCTGGCGTCCGCGCACGTCCACAGTCGTGCACTTGCATCCGGCAGATTTTGCGAGTAAGTTTGCTGGTAAGCCAGTTTAACGGACTCGAGCAGGCGCATGGGGGAGCTTACCGAAAAGACCGTTCAGGCCGCGCTCAAACGCGCGCTGCAGAGCGGCCGCATGCAACGCCTTGCGGACGGTGATTGGCTCACGTTGCTCGTCACGCGCGACGGCGTAGGCCGCTGGCAGCAAGGCTACCGTTACGGCGGCAAAGAGCGCTCGATATCGCACGGCACCTACGGCGCCGGAATGGATCGCGTTTCGATCGCTGAGGCGCGACACCGCGCCGCTGAGGCTCGCGCGCTGCTGCGCGATGGAATCGACCCCGTTGAGCACCGGCGCGCGCAGAAGGCCGCGCTGCGCGTCAGCGTGGCCAATACCTTCGGCGCCGCAGCGGAGGCATGGTTCGCCTTCAACGAGCCACAATGGGCGAAGGCGACCGCCGAGAAGGCGCGTCAGTATCTCGACAAGGACCTTCTGCCATCGCTACGCACGCGCCCGGTCGCTAACCTGACGCCCCAGGACCTCGGCGCGGCAATGGACAAGATCAGCGGCCGCGGCGCGCACAACGTCGCCAAGAAGGCGCGACAGTGGTGCAAAGCGATATTCCGTTACGCGATCGCAAAAGGCTGGACCAAGCAAAACCCGGCCGAGCACCTGAACGACATCGCCGCGCCGGCGCCGGCCGCGACCAACTACGCACACCTGGGCGCTGACGAGCTGCCCGAGTTGCTCAGTGCCCTGGATGGCTACACAGGTTCCGCTCTGACGCGCGGCGCAATCTGGCTGGCCCTGTGGACTGCCAACCGGCCGGGCATCACCCGCACGCTGCGATGGACTGAACTCGATCTCGACGACGCGCTCTGGACAATCGAGAAGGGCCGCGCCGGCATGAAGCGTGGCTATGCGCACCTGACCCCCTTGCCCCGCCAGGCGGTCGCGCTGCTGCGCGATCTATACAAGCTGACCGGCACGTTCGAATTCGTGTTCGTCGGCCGCGGCGATCCTTCCAAGCCGATGAGCGACGCCGCGGTCAACAAGGCGCTCGCGACGATGGGATTCAAGGGCCGGCAGACCGCGCACGGATTTCGACACCTGGTCTCGACCGCGCTGAACGAACTCGGCTACGAAAAGGATTGGGTCGAGCGCCAGCTCGCACACGGCGACCCCGACAAGATTCGCGGCACCTACAACAAAGCGACCTATCTCGACCCGCGCCGCAAGATGATGCAGGCCTGGGCTGACTACTTGGACAAGATCAAACGCGGCGGCGAAGTCGTGCCGCTGCGCAGGGAGAACCGGCGCGAGCCGATGAAGCGGGCTCGCTCAATCCCGAGCGACCCATAACCAAAACCACAGGGGAATCGAATGTACGATGCAACGCAAAGCGCCGACCTCGCACAGCAGTCCGCCGAGGCCTCAACCCAACGCTCGAACTTTGCGACGCACCGCGTCGGGCCGCTCGAGTCGCACACGGCTGCTGTTGATCGCCTCCACAGCCGGCTGGCCCACGCTCACGCGCTCTTGTCGGTGATCGGCGGCGAAGGCGCGGAGATCTTCCGGGGCAAGAACGCGACGATTCAGTCCGATTACGTCGAATGCATCGAAAACCTGATCAGCGCTGCGCGCGTCGACGCCGATATTGTGATCACGTCAGGAAGGACGCCATGATCGAATTCAGCAAGGCCGACCCGGCTTACAGGGCTTGGTGCGCCCAACAAGATCGCGAAGCGCGCGCGCGGGGCGAGAGTTATCCCCTTAGGAGCGATCTGGCGCAGCGTTACGGCGCACTCTTGGCAGCAGGCGAGCTCGCCGATACGTTCGCCCAGGCGCCGCCCAGGAACGCAGCCGGTCTGCGCCTCGTTCACTCTCGCGACTGAGCCGACCGCTTGGACATGACCATGCCTCGAGAACTGGATTTCACTGGGACTATTGGCAGCGGCGTTGCCATCATGCTCATTCGGATATCCGAATACCACCAAGAGTGGTTTCCCAGCAGTCCCGAGCATGATTTTTTGGATCGCATCGCGCGCCCGATGATGGCCGACAACTCGATTGATGGCCGCGCGATGTCTGTCGATGTTTGGCAGAGCCAGCAAGCTGAGATGTTATTTGCTGCTCTCCCGAGTGACGACGGGAACCTCCGTGCGCAAATCTGTTACGCGCTTATCTGCTCCGCTTATTGCGCCCAGGCCATTCACTATCACAGCGATGGCGATTCCGAGAAGGCTTGGCTTTGCTACGCAAAAGCTTGCCGCTTCGATGGGATGATTATTGGCGATAAATTCGCGGGGCCGGCGCAGCCATCGCTCAGCACATGGAGTGCACGATTGTCCGATGTTAGACACGCGGGAAGCCGGGCCGCAACAGAGCAGCTTGATGCTTGGTGGCAGAAGAACAGAGAAAAGGCAAGAAAGTTGGGAAAGAATTGGGCCGCAAAAGAGGTCGCGAAGGCGATCGGAATGAACGCAAAGACTGCGAGGAATAAGCTGATCTCAAAAGAGTAGATATCCCGCTCATGTAGCGGGTTCCCGCTTCCGTAGCGGGAAATTGATGCAGGCTCAATCTTCGCGATAGCTTCAGTCCGCACCAACTTGGACAGGAGCAATCCGCGATGCACGCACTACCGAAAACCGGTTTTCTTCGCTTGCCGCAAATCATCGGCAACGCCAAGACCGGCGTCCCCGCAATAATCCCCGTCTGCAAGTCCACATGGTGGGCCGGAGTCCGCAGCGGCCGCTACCCGGCGCCGACACGCGCGCTCGGCGCCCATATCACTGCATGGCGCGCGGAGGATATTCGCGCACTGGTGAAGAAGATGGCTCCGCCAAAGGCGGCCGCATGAAACTCACCGGCCGCAAAGCGCACATCCTCTTCGCCCGCACAGCGATCGCCTACCTGGGCCGCAAGCGCCGCCTGCCGACTTCGCGCATGGTCGCGATGGTTGCCGACGTGCACCCGTCGACCGCACGCCGCTGGCTCGCTGATCTGCGCCAGGTGCTGCCGGCTCGCGTCTCAGCTTTCCGCCAAGGCCTTGGGCCGGTGAGCGCGCAGCCGACACGCCGCGAGGCCGCTGCCGGGCTGCGCAAGCGCACTGTGCGCGAATGCTGCGCCGAGATTGAGACCGGCGCCGCCGCGCTCAGCGATCTTGCACACGGCTGGCTGGTATTCCTGTCGACGCCGAGCGCGCTCGCTGGCCCGGAAGCCACGGCACACGGTCTGCTGCGCCTTGTCGCCGAACTGCGGCAAGCGTGCACGAACGCAAACGGAACTTGAATATGAACCGCGGCACTCGCTCGAGGGATCGCGTAAAGCAAACCGGCAAAGGGAAATCGCACTCGTTTCTACGGCTGCCGCATTTCCTCACCGACTCCGAAGAGTTCGGTGCGCTTCGGCCGCCAGCCGTGAAACTGCTCGTCGAGATCGCGCGACAATTTCGCGGCTCGAACAACGGCGACCTCAGTGTTCCGTGGAAACTGCTCAAGCGCCGCGGATGGGCGAGCGAGTGGACCGTGAAGCGCGCGCGCGATGAATTGCTCACAGCGGGCTTCATTCGCAAGACTCGGCACGGCCTGCGGAAAATGTGCCATCTCTATGCGATCACGTGGGAGCCAATCAACGAGTGCCCGGGCAAGTTGCTCGAGATCGACGAAGAAACGGTCGCCTCACACGCTTGGAGAAAACACGTTCTCAACTGCCACCACAGCAGTAGAGAGACGGTTTCAACTGCCACCACAGCAGTAAAGGCGGCCTGAGAGATGGCTTTCAACTGCCACCACAGCAGTAGAAATGCCATTTGCGGCAATTTCTCAACTGCCACTACAGCATACCTTCTTAGATGTCTACCAATCCGCTGTGGCTCTCTCTGCTGTGCTGTTGATCTGCGCTCTGAAGCAATGCTTTCAGGCGGGTGCCCCCAAAAACGAAAATCGAGGCGAGCTACATGAACGCGGACGAGCACGTCGACAAGCTACTGGCGATCGCCAGAAAAAGCGCTGGATGGGCCTTCAGAGAGTGTCCGCCGCAGCGCGCGACGCTCGCCGGCGGATGCATGCTCATCGTCCTGGTTCCGACACTATGGCGCGGTCGCTGCTCGGCACGACCTGCTGGCACGGGGCTTGTCGTGAGTCTCGCCGCCGGCGGGTCACGCTCGTGTCGCGGTAGAAGCGTGACACGGTCGGGTAACGTTACGGTAACGCACCGTAACGCTGAAGTAACGCCGCGGCCGTTACATGCAGCGCGGAAGGATAACCTTCCGAGCAGCTCTACCCCGGAGTGCGCATGATGCGCGGCTGGTGCAGGTGCAAATCGCCGGACTTGGTCGTGTTCGATCAGGTCTGCAGGATCTGCGGCCGGCCTGTTGGCGAATCCGATGTGGTAGGGCGCGCCGAAGCGGATGACTTTCAGTTCAGCGCCACGCCGTCGCCGGCCCACATCCCGGCGGACTTCAACCCATGGGCGAGCGGCCAATTCGCCAACCAGCCAGAATGGTTATTGCGCAAGCGCGACGAATGCCTGCGTGACATCCGTGCACTCAAGGTCTTGCTCGACAAGGTGCGCTCAGCGTTCGAGCACGAGACGAAACATCGGCTGGACTCAGTCCTGCGCCAGGCGAGCGGCGCATATCGAGACCTCGAGCGGATCGATCGGATGCTCTGCATGATCGATCCCACGTTTGACCGCGCGACGCTGCCGAAGCTCGAGCTTCCACGATCGGCGCCAATCCCAGACGCAACTGATGTGGCGAGCTACTACCAGGAGACGAAGAATGCTGCTTGACGAGTTGAGGGAACGATTCGAAACAGCCGGGCATCGGGTGAGCCCGCGTGACGACGTCGACGAAACCGCGGCCGCGTGGTTCTTGAGCCGCTCGCCGAACACGCTGCGCAACTGGCGATCGAAGCGATCGAAAATGCCCGGACCGGAGTGCATAGATCTCGGGCACCGCGTTTGTTATCCGCTGGTCGGACTACTGAAGTTCCTGCAGAGTCGGGTCCAACGCGCGGCCGCCTGAAAAATAGTTGCGCGCAAAAGAGATGTGGGGCTAGAACCGCCTCGCAACTCGCGTAACTTGGTCGCATGACACAGCGCAGCCAAACGCCAATTCGCGAGACCCTCGGCAGTTTCTACAGTTCGATGAGCCGCACGAGCAAGGCAGCAGCGAACTTCGTGTCAGTCGTAACGCCGAACAACGCGGCAGCGTTGAGGGCATCGCTGGTCCAGACCATTCGCACGGTGGACCAGGTCGCCGCAGCGATAGCGCCACCAATAGCAGGAGAAAAGTAGGATGACGGGAATCATGAACAATTTTACCGGCCGCCCGAAAGGCGCGACCGAACGCGCGCGCGCCAAGCTGCGCGATCTCACCGCGCTCAATCAAGAGGCGATGGCCTCACGTCGGGCCCTGGGCGAGCGCATCAAAGCCAATGAAAAGTACGTAAAGGAGATCGAGCTGGAAATCGCTCCCGACGTCGATTGGCTCGAGAGATTCGCTACAAGGGGCGCGACGAACCATCGGGACGACGTGCAAAGGCAACCCGCTCGCCAGGCTCTTGTGGCCGCACGACAAGAGGAGATCGCTGGGCTCATCCTCGAAAGGCGTCGGCTCGAGCTGGAGAAGATCGAAGCGGAAGAAGTAGTGGCCGGCTTCGATGCCCCTCTCATAAGAGTCATGAACCACATCGGCACCAGGCCCGATCACATTGGAGGTGTGGCATGAGGTTAGTCCCGACCGACCACGCCGGCGCCATCAAGCTGCAGCGTATTCGCGACAAGATCGCCGAGCGCCAGAAACAGCTGAAGGCTATCGATTCCCCGCTGCGCACCGTCGAGGAAGCAACTGCCGAATTCATGGCGTGGGCTCGGCAGCAGAGCGCGATCGCACAGCCGCGCATGGAATATATCGCGCACCACAATCTCGAAGTTCATCACGATGAGCTGCAGGAGTTCTCCTTCGGGACGATCGCTCTGCTCCTGGGTATCGACGAGATCGAGAAGCGCGCCGCGAAGCTCTTCAAGGGGATCATCGGCGACGCCGGTGTAAGCGCAGCGGAGCGCGCATCACGCGATGCACAGCTCAAGGCCGAACTGCGCGAAATCGAGATCGAGGAGGAGCGCGCTGTCCTGGCGCTTGAAGATCAAGGGTTCGCAGTGCTACGCCGCAGAGACATCGATCCGGCGATTCTCTGGGCCTGCTGGAACGAATAGCCAAATATGCGGGCCGGCGCGCGGGCACGCCGGTTTGCATTAGTCCGCCTCCGCGCGTGCGCCCCGCTTGGAACGCGCGCGTAGGTGGCCATCTTTTGATCAAGGTGCTGGAACGCATAACTGAACATGCCGGCTTCCGAAGTGAGAAGCGGACGCCGGCATTCAGGCCGTCATGCACGTTTGGGTCTTCTCCTACCCTGGTGGGCGCGCGTGACGGCCGCCTCCTTTCGTCTTGTTGCAACCATCCGAGAGGGTGGCACAAGCACGGCAGCGGCGCCCGTGTCGGCCGGGCGCGCGCTGCCAATCCTTCCTGAGCGGAGAGTAGAACATGCCATCAACTGAAACGCCGCGTATCACGTACCTGACGCCCGTGCAGGAGCAGATCCTTGCAGAACTGGCCGAGCTTGCGGGCGAAGCGGACACGCATACGTCCACGCCCGTCATGGTCAGTCGTCGGACCAAAGCGCCTGCAGCTGTAGCAAAGGTGCCGGCGAACCAGACAGTGCGCGCCACAGCCACAGCCAAGGTGGGAGCTGCGAGCAACTCACCGTCACGGCTGCAAGCCTTAGCCAGCGCGGCCAAGGTGAGTACCGATGCTGCCGACGTGTACGCAAGACGAGCAGCAGCACACGGCAACACCCCGGCGCAGGCTGCAGCGAGCACTAGCATTGCAGCAATGGCGCCAGCGATCTACGCACGCCGCGCCGCGCGGACTGCAGCGGAACCTGATGCGTTGCTGGATTGACTCGCCGACCGCGCGGCCGAATGCCGGGGTCCCTGCGGCAAACCTCAGAATAGCGGGTAAGAACGGCCGCAAATCCTCACGACTTGTGAGCCTTTTTTGAATCGACTACTTCATGTTTATATGTGGTCGACAAGCACCTGTTCTGAAAGACATTTCTCCAAAAACAATGTGAAGTCGCCACCCCCTGATGCGAATCGAAAACCTCGAAGCACTTACCCGCGGCATCCGAAGCCTCAATAGTCTGCGCGACGGCGGAGAGAAGATCATCGGTCGCGCGATCAGCACGCTCAAGCGTCGCCTGCCCGCGCAGGCAAAGCGCGACATCGCCAAGCAATACGCGTTGGCGTCACGAGAGATCGGCAGTCGACTGCTCTGCAAGGGTGACCGCAGGAGCGTCACGCTTACTGGGCTCGGGCGCGCGCAGACGCTCATCAAATTCAAGGCACGACAGACCCGCTCCGGCGTAACGGTCCAAATCCAGAAGGGCTCTCCCGTTTCGATCCCGCACGCATTCATTCACGTACCGGCGCGCGCACCTGGCGCCGGACCTCAGGTCATGATCCGCGCCGATGCGTTTCGGACGGTACCGGGAAGCGTCCGGGACATAGCGACCGTGGGCCGCAATCGTCATGGCTACCCGATCGTGCTGCTCGGCGGCCCGACCGTCGCCGACATGCTCAGAGATCCCGGGCGCGAAGATCGCCTCAGCGAACTTGCCAGGGCCACGTTTTCAAAAGAAGTAGATCGCCTCCAGGAGGTTGCTCGCAATGGCCGGTAACACACGCGACGAAACAATCCGCTACAACTTCGACACCACGGGCAAAGAAAAGATCGATGCGGTCAGCGACTCGCTCGAGAAGACCGAGAAGAAATCCGAAGGCGCCGGCACTGCGTTCGAATTCCTGAAAGAACACATGGCCGAGATCGTCTCGGCCGCCGCGGCGGTGGAGCTCGCCTTTAAGGGAATCGAGTTCGGAACGGAATCCATCAAGCACGCGAGCGAAGTAGAAGCATCGCTTTCGCGCGTCAAAGCGCTAGCCCAGGGTGCCGCTGTCGAATTCGAGGGCATGGATGAAGCGATCGACAAGGCTGCTCGAGCCGTCAACGAAGACGGTTCCTTCGCCGCTTCAGGCCTGGCCGCGCTCGTCTCCAACGGACTCGCCGCGAAAGACGCGATCGATGCGCTCACGCCGAGCCTGCAGCTGGCGAAGATTGCGAACATCGACGTCAGCACGGCCGCGGCGGAAGTCGCGCAGCAGCTGAAAGCCTTCGACCTGCCGGGCAGCGAGGCGCAGCGCATCGTCGACCAGCTCACGGCTGCCAGCCACGGCGCCGCCGGCGGACTTGGCGGAATGTCCAACGCGGCCGCGCAGCTGGCGCCGGACGCCAAGGCGCTCGGGCTGAATTTCACAGACACAGTCTCGATTCTCGGGCTGCTTTCGAGCAAGGGTCTCGACGCCGAAAAGGCGGTCCGCGGATTGCGTGGCGTGTTCCAACAGCTGCAGGACCCGGCCAGCAACCTTCGCGGCGAGCTGCTCGCCCTGGGCGACGGCACCAGCGACTTCGGCAAGGCTGTCGGCGCTCTCACCAGCGGCACGCCGCGCGCGACGCAAGCGCTCCTCACACTCGACGGGCCGGCGCGCTCGTTGGTGGAGGTGCTTGGCCAGGCCGGCCCCGACGCAATCGCCAAGTTCAACGCCGGCCTGCAGCAGACGCAAGGCCTCGCCGACAAGACGACGAAGGCGATCGACGAAAACCTGCGCGGATCCGTCAAGCGGTTCACGCTCGCGATCGATGACATCGGCGAGAAGCTCGCGGGACCGGTACTGAAGCCGTTTGCGGACGAGCTGAGCAAGCTCGCCGGGCAGTTGAACGAGTTCGCCGACTCGCCGGATTTCAAGGAAATACAGGAAGCCATCCGGCAGATGGCGACGCAGGCCGCAAAGGCCCTCGACGAGTTCATTACGAACGTCAAGTGGGGGGCCTTGGCGAAGGATGGCAAGGCTGCGATCAATGGCCTGGCTGACGATTTCGAAACGCTGGCGGCGAATGCGAAGTCCACAGCCGAAGGCATCAATGCAGTGTTCGCCTCGCTCGGCGTCGCCTACCACGGCGTACGCGGCACGATCGATGGCGTTGTCGGTGCTGTCTCGGCCGCTGACGCCGCAGTGGTCGACGCGGTCAGGCCGCTCGCCGAGGAATTCGACCGCGTTGCGCACACCGGTGGCTTGGTCACCGAAGGCTTCGACGTCATGTCGAACGTGGCGCATTCGCTCGCGGACAACGCGCTTGACCAGCTTGACGAGCAAACCACGGCACTCACCAAGAATTTGCATTCGCTGGGCCTTTCGTCGGATGACGCCGCAGGCGCCACGAAGAGACACGGCGAGGCGGCGAAGGGCGCGGCTCCCAACGTCGAGGCGCATGCTCAAGCCAGCGCGCAGCTCGGCGAAGCTCTGGTGCCCCTGCCGGATTACTTGGGCAAGGCCGCTGGATCCGCGGACGACCTGGCGGCAGCCACAAAGACCGTGGTGCCCTACCTGGCTGCACTGAGCGAGGAAGCAATCCATCTAGGCGGCGGGCCGCTGACAGACGCGCGCAATGCGCTCGCTGCTGCAACACGCGCGCTGGCTGACCTCCAACTCGCCGGCAACGCCACAAAGGAAGAGATGGCCGCGGCGAGCCAGGCGTTCGTCGACGCGAGTCACAAGCTAGACCAGTTGCAGAAGAGCGGCACCGGTGCGGCCGAGGCGATCACGACCGCGCTACAGAAGCTGCACGTGACGAGCCAGGCGGAGCTCACCCAGAGCGCCAACGATTTCAAGACGTACTTCGAGACGGTCAAGGCCGGTTCGGATCAGTCGGCTGCTGCCATCGCCAACACGCAAAACGCGTTTCTCGCATACGCAAAGGCGCGACTCGCCGCAACCGCACAGCTTGACGCCGCTGCGCGTGCATCGGCGCAGGCAGAGCTGGAATCGCAGGCGGCGGTCCTTGGAGTCACCGGCGCACTGGCCGACCTCGAGGCGCAGTCGGCCTCAAGCGCGAACGCTGTAGTCAGCGACGCTGATCGTTCGGCGGCGGCGCTGCAGCGCGAAGGCGACGCGTCCGATCACCTTCGCAGGAAACTAGGGGGTGGCACCAGTGGCGGCGCCGGGGGCGGCGGCGGTGAAGGGCTGACCGACTCACTCGGCAGCGCGTCCGACGCCACCAGGGCGCTCGAGGAGGATGTTACCCGGTACGGTGACGCAACCTCCAAGGCCGCGCTGGCGACGCAAGGCATCACAGCCGATACGTCGCACGCCAATGAAGCGATCGGCGAGCTCAATAGCACGATGGCGAACATGCGCATCGAGCTGGCCGGCATTTCCGAGGCGGCAGCGAAAGCCTTCGACAAGCGCCTGTTACAGGACTTCAACGGCGAGTTTGATTCCGCTGGCACAGGGCTGGAGAAGTTCGCCGCCGCGCTTGCCGATGCCTACCGGCAAACGAAGGATGAGATAGCCGGAAATCGAATCGAGCTGCAGGGCATGATCGACGCGACGAACCGCGTCGGCACTGAGTCGGTAGCCGATTTCGGGAAGCTCGCCGGCGTTGCACGCTACACCGAGTCGCAGCTTGGAACGATGATCAACTCGATCGAGAACGGCACGACGCAAATCGGCCTTCTCGGGCAACAGGAATTGCAACCCCTGCTCGCCGCTCTCACGAGCGCGAAGCAACGCGTCGACGCGCTGAAGGCCGCCGCGCAACAGGCCACGGCTGAACTCGCCGACCTGAAC
This sequence comes from Rudaea sp., assembly GCA_035693405.1. Taxonomy (GTDB): domain Bacteria; phylum Pseudomonadota; class Gammaproteobacteria; order Xanthomonadales; family Rhodanobacteraceae; genus Rudaea. Next base: position 10,992 of record DASSGP010000224.1, read on the forward strand.
GGGCAGCTGCAGGATCAGCTGGATCAGCAGAACAACAATCAGACGGCCATCGAGAACCGCAGCTTCGAAACTCAGAAGAAGCACATCGAGGATCTCGCTGCGCAGGCAGACGCCGTCGGCAAGGCGCAGGCAGCGGACGCCCTGGCGAAGCTCAACGAACTGCACGCGGCGAAGCTGAAGGCGATCGCCGACGAGGCGGCCGCGCAGCAGAAGGCCGATCAGCAGACGCAACAGAGCGCCGGCGGTAGCGCAGCAGGATCAGGCGGCGGCGCGACCTCGAGCGGAAACGCCGGCGGCGCCATACCCGCATCCGTCGAAGTGACGCACAAGGTGCAGCTCAGCCTTGACGGTGCCGGGTGGAGCAATATCGCGAACCTCTCGCAAGAGCAGATCCAGGGCATGTTTTACCAGTTTGTCCAGCAGCTGAAGCGGGAAAAATCGAGAGTCGGTGCGTGAGAAATCTCAGCTCGTGAGACAAGATCAGTAGCATACTGGCGCCTTTGGAAAGGGCGCCATTCACTCTTCAGGAGAAAATCGCAAATGAGCAGCGAACAGAAAGAACTCATGTTGAACGCAGACTTCATCAACGAAGAGGTCAGCCAGAGATCTCTCACAAATGCATTGGCGCAGCTTGCGATCGAACTAGCGCAGCAGGCTGGAGAAGCTGTTTCCCGCCCACTCACGCGCGAACAGCTTGCTCGCGCGGTTCTGGCGAATACGTCGGAGATGGTGGACGTGATGAACCTCTGTCGCGACCGCTGGAACCGCCTCGATGCTGAGAATAGCCTTCCGCCATGGGCATATTTTAGGCAGCTCGCGGGCGTCGAAGACAGCTCTCCCAAACCGGATGCATAAGGCGATGGGCGACGAAAATCCAACCGTAAAGTCGTTGCGCTTAATACATGAGAACATCGTGGAAATTCGCGCCGAGCTCGCCGCACAAAGGGCCGTCATAGCATTTCTCGTTGGCCACGCTGAGAACCGGCTAGCAATTCAAGCGGAGGCGGAGCGCTTTCTAGCGAACCAGCCTGTTCCGGAGGCCGGTGCGCGAACGAATCAAGCAGATGCTCAAGTAGCAGCAAATCTGGTCACCGCAAGAGCCCAAGGGTCACAAACGTTATGAGCGACTTCATCAAGAACGCGATCGCATCCGGCATCAAGCGAGCCGGCAAGAAGCGTGAAGAAATTTCGGCTGAGGAAGCGTTGCGCCGCCTCCGCTTCGTCTCCTTCGATCAAATGGTGCGCAACACGCTGCGACGACACTTCGAGGATGCAAAACGTGAGCTCGGGGGCGAGTTCGACGGAAACATTTTCAACTTTCATTTCGCCACCGTAGAGGAGCAAATTCAGGGAGCGCGTTTCGAGATCGTAGGTCCCGCGCGCACCGGGACATTTTTCCTTGCCCGATGCTTTCCTCCGGAGGGAGCCGCTGAGATAAGCGGATCCGTCTTCGGCACCCCAATCGTTACCAGGTCGCTTCACGGCGACTCGGGAGGGGAATTCGAAGCAGCCTTCGGAGAATGGGTCGGGTCCGTTGCCGAGGGCTTGGCCACGAAAGGCAAAGCCAAGCGCGTTCCAGTGTAATTTTTCGTCGTACACGCCAAGGCCGCGCGTCCAGAGGCGCGCGCCTTTGCTGATACTCTTCGCCGAACCACCTATCGGGAGCCGCACGACATGCCAACAGCAGTGGAAATGCTCATTGCAAACTACCAAGCGTTGCGCGAGGAGTTGATTGAGTTGCGCTCAATGCACCTCGCCGACAACGTGCTGATAATGTTCGCTTCTCAGGACGGCGCCTGGCCGCGACAGGGCGCTCGTCGAGATTGAACGGCTTACCTCGCAACCGGAGATGCCAGAAGCCATCAAAGCCAAGCTGCGGCGCGCGCTGGAACTGCAGGGGTTCTAGGGCAGGTAACGTTGCTGGTAACGCATCACCCAATGAACCGCAATTGCTTTATTTGTCCGTAACTTAGCCAGCGAGTTGCAGTCCTCTCCTGCGCACCACTGACAAGTCCGCAGCCGTCCGCGGCAATCCACGAAAGACCATCAAAGCCCCGCCAATTTGCGGGGTTTTTGCTATCTGCCGTCCAAGCGACATTCTGGAATGCGCGCCCCGGTGCCTGGCGCCGGGGCTTGCCTCCAATCGCGACCTCCCGAGGCATCGACGGAGGCCATACCAACCTTCCGTCTCTTCGCCCGTATACACAAGTGAGAAAGGCTTTGCGTGGAGTGCGTCATGTCGAAATTGCGAGTGATGGCAGCATTTGCGCTGATAGCTATCAGTCTGCTTGGCGTCGGCGTCGATTTCCTTGCGGGCAAAGAACCCGTTGGCAACAGCGTAACGGACTACCTGATCAAGTCTGGATTTGAATCTCCATAAGCCGGATATCGCAGACGCTGAGATGCGGGCCGCTATTCTCGGCGCATGCCCGATGGCCTGATCGCGGAGTGGTACTACGGTCCCGCCGCTTGAAACTGTGTGCGGGCGTGGCGCGAATCGCGCCAACGCCGACTGGATTCGGCGCAAGCGACGAGAATCAGGATCCCGTCGCCGACATTGCCGGCGCCAACTCGCTGCAGCTACTGCGGCAGTGAAACGCGAACCGTTTCGTCGTGGACGCTCAGCTTGCCGCCGTCCGAGCGGCGCGCCGCCGCGCTACTGACATTTCGCCGCCCGGAGTGATCTCGAAGGACCCAAGCTTCCAGCGCGCGAGACCCTTGGCGACAAGCGCGTCGCGCACGCCGCTCGGCACCCGGCGATCGGCTGCCTCCTTGCTGAGAGGGCCTCGACTGATCGCGAGGAGCCACTGCACCTCTTCGCCGGTCAGATCATGTGAATCGGGCATTGGATCGTCTCGTCAATCCGCCATGGGAGGTCGCCGCGCAACCAGGCGGATTCCCTCGAGCGTGATTTCCATTACGCCGCGCTTCCATTGGATCAACCCCATCTCGAACAACGCGCGGTGCACTTCGTCCGGCATCCTGACCGGACCGGCTGCACCCTTCTTCGGCCGGCTCTCGAGCAGAGCCCTCAGCCAACGAGCCTGCTCGTCGGTCACCCCATCTGAATCAGGCATTTGTCGCCCCCCCCTGTGGTGGCTGGCGAATCGTGCGGGTTACGAAGACATGTGTACTGCGAAGCAGATCACGTTCTGGAGTAAAGCTGTGCTGGCGCACGGCGCTCGACGCACTGCACTTTGATGACCCTCTTCAACGACGATGCCGTGGCGGTAACATGTCGCATTGCTTCGGTTGCGGAAGTCCACGATGTGCTACTCGGCCCAGATATGGCAGAACTACCGAAAATACGTCCGCGCGTGGGGCGCCGACATCAGTTTCGAGGATTTTGTCCGCCTGTACTGGGAACGGCAGTCGAATCCAAGAATCAAGGTCGCCAAGGCCATGGACGCCGCGTTCTCGGACCCGCAGAACCATGCCGAACTCAGGATCAAGGCGCTGATCGACGAGTTCGACAAGCAGCAGGCATCGAAGCTGGAGCAGGAAGTCTTCAAGCAGAAGAAACGGCTGGCCGATTCGGAACGAACGCTGCAGACGAAGACAACGAAGGCAGCGCTGGAAAGCAAGCGCATCGCGACCGACAAGATCGCGTGGGCGCTCGGCAAGCTCGCCGATCTGCGCCGCAGCGAATTGAACGGCGAGGATTCACGCATCTTCCCTGGCTGGTACGCGCCCGTGATGATCGTCGAGAACGGGCGTCGCGTGGTCAAGCCGATGCGCTATCAGTGTCGTCTCGCCGGCAAGCCCGCGTTCTACGACACGAAGTTCCCCGGCACCTACAACGCGCGGCGTGACAGCCTCGGCGGATTCTGGAAGGAGCAATTCGGCGCGACCCACGGGATCATGATCGCGAACGCCTTCTTCGAGAACGTCTCGCGTCATCGCCTGGAAGGGCGCGACCTCGCAGCGGGCGAGAGGGAAGAAAACGTCATCCTCGAATTCCGGCCGCGGCCGACGCAGGACATGCTGATCGCCTGCCTTTGGTCGAAGTGGCAGGCGCCCGGTGAACCGGAGCTGCTCTCGTTCGCGGCGATCACCGACGAACCGCCGGCAGAAGTCGCAGCCGCCGGCCATGATCGCTGCATCATTCCGATCAAGGCGGAAAACGTCGAGGCCTGGCTCAATCCAGCGTCATCGAGTCTGCCGGCGATGCGGGCGATACTCGATGATCGCGAGCGGCCGTACTACGAACATCGGATGGCGGCTTGAGTCGAGTGATCGAGTTGGCACCGGCCTGACGCGCATGCAGCCGGGAACGAGCGCAGCACTATTCGCTGCAGCTCATGGCGACGTTCCAGATGAAAATCGACGGCCCGTCGTTGCGGGCCGCTTGAGCGTCCCGATCAGGGCTTGTTGCAAACGATGATGACCATCGGCGTGCGCTCGACCGGCGGACTGGCGAAGTGGCGATACTTGCGCGGCTGGGCATTGCCCCAGCGGTCGAGCTTCGACTTCCAGGTATCGGCCGGGTCGTCGACGATCGCACTCTTCTTCTTGAAGACGGACAGCGGAAAAACCTGCTTCATCAGCTTGTGGCCGTCCTGGGTCCAGTCAGACGGAGGCGATTCGTTGAGCCATTCGAAATCCATGACCAATGTTCCTTAGCGAGGTGTCAGCCGACGGGGTTGCCGATTTGCAACTGACCGCAGCCAGCTTTCCATTATATCCCGGAAGCGGCTCGCTTACAAATCAATGGGTTGCTGAGGGATAATGGCAAATATCGCCGGCAATTGACCACTTCACGAGAATTGGCGGCCCGCCGCAACGGATACGGCCGTACTGCGCGCACGCAGTCTCGAGATCGAACTCGCCGGCGCTAAGACGAAGATGTCTGTTCCAGCGCCGGCAGGTCCGCAAATGCACACGAAAGCGTCGCTGGCGCGCGTCGACGTGCGCTGTTCTTCATTGCCGCGCGGTGACTTCGATACGCGGAGGCCAGATCGACTCGAGAATCTGACCGCAGACAAGCCGCGTCTTGCTTTACTCGCAATGTCATCCGACTCACGCTGCCCAATTCGCCCAGTTTGCCTTTGCCGCTGCAAGTCGCGCCGGATGTCCAGGAATCTGTGGTCGTTTCGAACACACCGATGGTCGGATCATCGAAGCAAACGATGATCGTGTAGCGGCAACGATGACGGGCGGCGAATCGTCGCGATGAAAGGCGCCACGCACTATTGCCGTCTGCGGGCAAACAGGCTTAGCATCGAAGTTCGTGCCTTGGGGGCATGCTGCTCCAATCAGGATTGTCAGACAGAGGGACTCGCCATGGAATGCAAACATCGACCGCCGGCACCCGGGGGTGCATCGGCCGTCACTGTCGTGTCGGATTCAAATGATTGCCGGAGCGGCGCGTCGGTTTCGTGGTGCACGCTGCTTGCGTCGGCCGCTCGAACTTCCGGCGCCGATCAGTGAAGTCACGCGCTTCGATTCGACCAGGATCTTTTGTCGATGGCCAACATCCTCGTAGTTGACGACCGCGCGATCAACCGCGAGTTCCTGAGCACGCTGCTCGGCTACGCCGGACATGAAGTGCATCAGGCAACCGATGGTGCGGATGCGCTGGAAAGCGTGCGCGCGCAGCGTCCCGACCTCGTCATCACCGATGTGATGATGCCGACGATGAGCGGCAGCGATTTCGTCATGCTTCTGCGCGCCAACCGCGAAACCGCCGACGTACCCGTCATCTTCTTTACCGCAACGCATCGTGTACCCGAAGCACGCAGGCTCGCGCAGTCCTGCGGCGTAACGGCGGTGTTGTCCAGGCCGGCCGAGGCAGAGCAAATTCTGGAAGCGGTGGAAGCCGTGGTCGGATCGGCCCCGCTGCCGTTCGCCAGTGCGGACGTCGCTGCCCGGATGCCCGGCTTTTTCGGCTCGGCGCTGCCAGCTTATCTGCGCAAGCTGACGGAACTTCAAGTGAGCTTGCGTGAACGGCTGGATGAGGCGGGCGAGTGGCACGATTCCAAGCCTTCGTCCGACAGCACGGAAGGCGCGCTTTCGTTCCAGGTTTTCAGCTTGCGCCTCGCCGCGCTGCTGGAACTCGACATCGCGCTTTCGTCCGAACGCGATCCGCAGGCCCTGCTGACGCTGTTCTGCCGCAGCGCTCAGGACATCATGAACTGCCAGTACTCCGCACTCGGAATCCTCGACTCAGACGGCCGTCGACTCAAATATGTCGCCACGCGCGGATTGAGCGACGAAGTGCAAGCGCGGATCGCCGCGATCGACCCGGCTGTCGGTGTGTTCGGCAAGGTCCTGACGACGGGCGTGTCATATCGCGCAAGTTCCGGGTCCGGCGATGCCACGACGTTGCCCGGCCTGGAGAATTTTCATCCCACGGTCGATTCGTTGCTCGTCGTTCCGCTTCCCGTGCGCTCTGCGACGCCGTTGACGGGCTGGATCTATTTCGCCCAGCACCTCGGCGGCGAGGCATTCAGCGAGGAGGACGAGCGCTTTGCGGTGACCATGACCGCGCAATTCGCGCTCGCCTACGGCAATCTCGTCCTGTACGACGGCGTCAAGCGCGCCGCGGAAGAACTGCGCGAGAGCGACCGGCGTTTCCGCGAGTTGTTCGACAACGTCGAGCTGATAGCGTTGATGCTCGATCTGGAAGCCCGGGTCACCTATTGCAACGACTACTTCCTGAACCTGACTGGCTGGAAACGCGAGGAGCTACTCAACCAGCCCTGGTTCGAGCGGTTTCCGCCTCCGGAGGAGCGCCAGGCAAGGGCGGCGGGATATCCAAAGCTCCTCGCCGGAGATCGAACCGCGCAGCAGAGCATGGAACGGGAAATTCTGACCCGCACCGGCGAACGCCGGCTGGTCCGCTTGAACCACACCCTGTTGCGCTCGGCGTCCGGCGAAGTAACCGGCGTGGCGAGCATCGGCGAGGACGTCACCTCGCAGCGCCGCGCCCAGGCCGAACTTGCGCACAGCCTTACTCACGACATGGTGACCGACCTGCCGCGATTCGTGCTGATCGAGGAATACCTGCAGCAGGCCTGCGTCGACGCCGCCGCAAACGATGGCCGCGTGATCGTCTTCTATCTCGATCTGGACCGGTTCCACTCGATCAACGAGACCCAGGGCCGTGCGGTCGGCGATCACGTGCTGCGTACGACTGCCGACCGCCTGAAGGATCTGATCGGCGTGAACGGACGCGTCGCGCACGTTGCCGCCGACGAATTCGCGATCGTGCTCAAGGATCCGGTTCTCGCCCAGGACCAGGTCGAATTCGGCGAAACGATGCGCGCTCGCATCGAAGACCTGATTCACTTCGAAGAGCGGCGCCTGTTCGTTTCCTGCAGCGTCGGCGTCAGCTGCTTCCCGGACAACGGCTCGAGTCCGCAGGAACTGCTGCGCCAGGCCGAGTCAGCGATGCTGCGTGCCAAGCATGAAGGCCGCAATACCGTGATCGCGTTTGCCAATGAGCACAAGCAGGAACTGGACGACCGCTTCACGCTCGGCCTGCGCCTCGGCGACGCGCTGCGCAACGGCGAGTTCCTGCTGCACTACCAGCCGCAGATCAGCGGCCAGGACTGGCGCATCTGCGGCTTCGAAGCGCTGCTGCGTTGGCAAAGCCCGGAATTCGGCTTTCTGACTCCGAAGCGCTTTCTCCAGGTCGCCGAGGATCTCGGCCTGATGGATGAAATCGCCAGTTTCGTGCTCGACGCCGCGTGCCGGCAGGCACGCGCATGGATCGACGCCGGGATCGACGACTTCTCGATCTCGATCAATGTCTCGCCGACGCAGATGCATCGGCAGGCCTTCGTCGCGGAGATGCGCAACGCCCTCGCGCAATGGCGCCTGCCGGCCAGCTTCATCGGCCTGGAACTGACCGAGAGCATGATGACCGGCAACGTCGAGCGCGTGACCGGCACGATGCGCGCACTCAAGGCACTCGGCGTGAAACTCTCGCTCGACGATTTCGGCACGGGCTATTCGAGCCTCAACTATCTGCGCCGCTTCCCGATCGACACGCTCAAGATCGACCAGAGCTTCGTGCACGACATCAGCACCGACGCCGGTGCCGCCGGTGTCTGCCGCGCGATCATCACGCTCGGACACCAGCTGGGCATGACCGTGCTCGCCGAGGGCGTGGAAAATGCCGCACAAGTCGGCTATCTGCGCCGCAACGATTGCGACTTTTTCCAGGGGTACTACTTCTGCAAACCGGTTTCGTCGCAACAGGCGCTGGAGATCCTGCGCCACCGTTATCTTGCGCATGAGGGCATCGAGCAGCCGCCGGAGCAGCAGCCTACCCTGCTGCTGGTCGACGACGAGGAAAACATCCTCAACGCCCTGATCCGCATGCTCCGGCGCGACGGCTACCGCATTCTGACCGCGACCGGAGCGGACGACGCGCTGGACGTGCTCGGCCGCAACGATGTGCAAGTCGTCATTTCCGATCAGCGCATGCCCGGCACGAGTGGCACCGAGCTGCTGAGCAAGGTCAAGGAGATGTATCCGGACACGGTGCGCATGGTGTTGAGCGGCTACACCGATCTGGCGGCGGTGACGGCGGCCATCAATCAGGGCGCGATCTACAAATTCCTGACCAAGCCGTGGAACGACGAGGAACTGCGTCTGCAGATCCGGGACGCATTCCGGATTGCCCGCCGCCCGCACGAGTCGAGAAAGTCCGGCGCTTCGGCATGAGTGATGCATGGTTTCCCGGATGATCAGGGACGCGGCGTGACCGAAACAGGCGACAAGGACATGAGCAAGGGATCTGCCGGCAATCCGCGGCGGCCGCTGCGCGCGGGCGTCGCTTTCGGCAAGGTGTTCGATTGCGTGGCGGATCCGGTGCTGATCGCCGGAGCGGGCGACGGCAGCGCGTGGCTCAACGCCGCCGCCAGCGAACTCGACAACTGGCTGAAGGGCGACGATCCATCGCGCAGTCTCGAGGCGGAGGTGCTCCCGGCATTGCCCGCGGCTGCTTACGCGCCGGACATGCACGGCGATCACATGACGATGACGCTGGCGCTGAAAAAAAGATCCGGCGAGGAACGCAGTTACCGCGCGCTGATTCTTCACGCGGCGAGCGAGCCCGGCGACAGCGTGGTTGCCTGTGTGCTGGTCAGGACCAGTGGCAGCGGGCTGAAGGACAGCCTGTTCGATCCCCAGGCGTACTCCGAAGTCGCGCGCGCGCGCCTGGAAGAAGTGCAGCGGCAACTGCTGCAGGCCGATCGGCTATCCACGATCGGACAGCTCGCGGCCGGCGTCGCCCACGAGATCAACAACCCGATCGGTTACGTCCAGTCCAATCTGGTGACCCTGAGCGACTACATCACCAACCTGTTCCGGCTGCTCAACGTGCAGGACTCGGCTCTGCGCCAGCTGCGCACCGCCCAACCCGAGTTGCTCGCTCAGGTCGAACTGGTGCGCCATGAGATCGACTTCGATTTTCTCGCCAAGGATCTGCCGACGCTGCTGGCGGAATCACAGGAGGGAATCTCGCGCGTGCGCAAGATCATCCAGGACCTGCGCGAGTTTTCCCGCGCCGGCCACACCGAATCCTGGACGCTCGCAGACCTGCACGCTGGGCTCGACAGCACGATCAACATCGTCTGGAACGATCTGAAGTACAAGGTCGAACTGGTCAAGCACTACGGCGACATACCGGCGATCGAATGCCTGCCATATCAGCTCAACCAGGTGTTCATGAATATCCTGGTGAACGCCGGGCACGCGATCGAGGAGCGCGGGCAGATCACGATCGCGACGCGCGCCAGCGATGACTTCGTCTACGTCGAGATTTCCGATAACGGCAAGGGCATCGCGCCGGAGCACCTGGCGCGGGTTTTCGAGCCGTTCTTCACGACCAAGCCGGTTGGCAAGGGCACCGGACTGGGCCTGTCGATCTCATACGGCATCGTGCGCAAGCACAGCGGCGAGATCGACGTGCGCAGCGAAGTCGGCGTGGGTACGATGTTCATCGTCAAGCTGCCGGTGCGCCAGCAGCATGACGCTCAAGCCGTTTCCACGTGACACCGTTCCATGCCGCGCCGGGAACCTGCGCGGATGCTGCACAAAAAGGAGAGCAACGATGTACCGAATATTGCTGGTCGACGACGAGATCAATGTCCTTTCCGCGCTGAAACGCTCGTTGCAGCGGATCGAATTCGACGAACTCGACGGCGAACGCCCGGAAATAGAAACCTTCGTCTCGGCGCGCCAGGCGCTGGGCCGGATCCGGAACGCGCCGATCGACCTGATCATTTCCGATTTCCGCATGCCCGAGATGAGCGGCATCGAATTCCTGACTGAAGCCGTCCAGGCCAAGCCCGATGTTGCGCGCCTCGTACTGAGCGGCCACGCCGATCTGGACGCGGTCGTCGACGCGATCAACAAGGTGCAAATCTATCGTTTCATCGCCAAGCCCTGGCACGATTTCGAGTTGAAGACGGCAGTCGTCCAGGCCCTGGCTGCCCGCTCGCTGCTGATGGAGAACCGGCGCCTCGCGGACACCGTGCGCAAGCAGTACGGAAAGATCAGCCGCCGCGAAGCGGAACTGCAGCGGCTCGAGGCCGAGTCGCCCGGCATCACGCGCCTGAAGCTGGCGCCGGACGGCAGGATCCTGCTCGATGATGACGAGGATATCTAGGGCGCCTGCCGCACGAGTTCACGGCTCATGCAAACGCCCAAATGAGGCGTTGCGCGGCAGCTGATACATGGTATTTATATATACTAATCCACAATCTATCACCGTACCGGGCGCACACTTGTTCGCGTTCCCCGCTGTGTCGTCGGGCTCGCGCGGCCAGCGAGATGTCGAGAATCAGCGCGAAACGCTGCGGAATTCGTGCGCCTTGCTGCGGCTCACCGGCAAGCTGCAGCCGTCGCCGAGCCGGGCGACGAGTCGGCCGTCGGGCTGGCGCTGGAACGCCGCTACGTGGTCGAGGTTGACGATGTAAGTGCGATGGATGCGCGAGAAGCGCTGGCCGTCGAGGCGTGCCTCGAGACGGTTCAGCGAAAGATGGACCAGGTGCTGCGCGTCGCGCGTGTGCACGTTGACGTAGTCGCCAACCGCTTCGAACCAGGTGATGTCGGTGACCGCGACCGGCACGATCGAACGCCCGCTGCGCACGAACAGACGCGTCATGCTGGCGTGCCCGAGCAGTTCGCCGAGGCGATCGAGCGTCGCCGGCAACGGCTCGCCGAGCGCAGCGCGGGCGCGCTCGAGGCTTGCGCGCAGGCGCTCTGCGCCGAATGGTTTGAGCAGGTAATCGACTGCACCGAGTTCGAAGGCGGTCACCGCATGTTCGGCGAATGCGGTCGTGAACACGACGAACGGCTGGTGCGTCGTCCGGCGTAGCACCTCGATGCCGGAGATACCGGGCATCTGGATGTCGAGAAAGACGAGTTCGGGACGCAGCGCATCGATTGCCTCGACCGCCGCCGGCCCGCTGGCCGCTTCGCCGATGCATTCGACCCACTCGATGTCGGCGAGCATGTGGCGCATGCCGGCGCGGGCGACCGGCTCGTCGTCGACGATCAACGCCGACACTCGCGCCTGCTCATTCATGGGATGCGACCTTGGCGTCCGGCGTCGCCACGCACGGCAGGGACAGCCTCGCACGCAATCCCTCGCCGGTGGCGCTGGCGATCTCGAGGTGCGCGCGCGTGCCGTACAGATACTTGAGCCGCTCGCGAAGCCGTCGAAGTCCGGTTCCGGTGCCGTTTTCGATCTGCGTGGCGGCGGCGCCGGCGCCATTGTCGGTTACGGTCAGGCACAACGTATCGGCGCTGACGTGAGCGGTGATCGTCAGCGTGGTTGCCTCCGCCCGCGGCGCAGCGCCGTGACGCACGGCATTCTCGACCAGCGTCTGCAGCGCAAAAGACGGCAGCAATGCGCTTTGCGCGGCCGCATCGATCTGTTCGCGCACGTCGAGGCGGTCGCCGAAACGTATGCACTCGATCGCGAGATAGCGCCGCACGAATGCCAGTTCCGCGGCCAGCGGAACGAGATCGCGCTCTTCCTCGATCGCCGTGCGCAACGCGCCGGCCAGCAGCTCGGCCGCGTGCACCGCGCCGCGCGGGTCCACCGGAATAAGCTGCACGACCGTGTGCAGCGCGTTGAACAGGAAGTGCGGATGCAACTGGGCGCGCAGTGTCGCCAGCTGCGTGCGCGCGGCCAGCGCCTCGATCTGCGCAGCGCGCTGTGCGGCGCGATTGCTGTAAGTCACGCCGGCGACGATCACATACAGCCAGACGCCGAGAATCATGAATGGCACGACGCCGGGCCCGACGACAAGAACGCCGGTGAGCTGTCCGCGCGCGACCGACAGCAATGCACTCTCGATCGCACTGATCAACACCAGCCAGGCTGCCGCGTACAGGGCCGCCGCGAGCAAGTGCGTCAGGACAAAGCGAACCTGCATCGGATGTGGCCACGGCAGGCGTGCCGTGAAGCGATGCACTGCGATGCCGAGCACGGCGGCCGCCGCCATCATGCGCGACGCATACAGCGTGCCGCTCAGCCACGGCAGGTCGTGGGCACTGACCATCATCAGCGTGAACAGCGCCCAGATCGGCAACCAGCCGATGATGATCTGCAACCAGAGCCAGGCGCGCGACACGATTCAGACCCCCGGTGCGTGAGACGAACAAGAGCGCCCCCTTCCGCCTTCGGCACCTTCCCCCGCTTCGCAGGGGAAGGAAGATCGAAGAGCTGAAATCCGGAATCTTTCCCCCGCCTGCGGGGGAAAGTGGCGGCAGCCGAAAGGGGGCGTCCGCCAGACAAATATGTCAGTCATTTAGGCAGACTAAGCGCGAAGCTGCAACAGACCTCACCCGCCTAGCGTGTCGCCGCCGCGCCAACGCGCTTCGCGTCGATCACCAGAACGGCTTCGTCCCAGGTCGCGCCGTTGTCGGCCGAGCGGTCGTTCTGCAGGTGGAAACTGTCGGCCGTGATCTTCGAATAGCGCGCGCGCGTCAGCACCGGCTTGCCCTCGGGATCCGTGCCCTTGCCGCTGAGCACGATGTCGGTCCCCTGCAATTGCCCTTTCGACTCGACGATGCGCCCACGATAAACGTCGAGGCTCACGACCAGCCAGCCGCTCTCCGCGCTAGAGTACGCGCGCATCACATGACTGAGCGCAACCGGATTGCCCGAGGTATCGATGATGCGGATTTCGTCGTCGACGCCGAAGCCGTCGAACGCGCGCCACGCCTTCCATGTCCCGGTGAGTTGCGGCGCGCCGTGGATCTTCGCCATCAGGCCGTCGGCCTTCGGATGAACTTCAAGCTCCCATTGGCCGACCAGGAAATCGAACTGCCGTGCTTCGGACCGCGGCGTCGTCGGGGCTTGCTGCGCGCTCGCGGCGCTCGCGCAGGCAATCATCGCTGCAAGTATCGTGGTGCGAAAAATATTCATGTCGACTCCGGTCGGCTGGAAACGTGCGGTGCGAGGCGAGCATGCCACTGGCGCGCGCGGTGAAATGTCTGGATTCGCCCAATCGCCCAGACAGGCAGTTGAACGGTAAGCGGGGGCGCCTGTGAGCGCTTACAGTGCAATCCACTTGCCCAATCGCCGAGGAACACGATCGTGCTTGCGACAACCAGCATTCCCCGCAAGAGCACTTCCGCGCCGCTGATCGCATTGCGCGGCGTCGGCAAGGCCTACGCCGGCGTGGCCGGCCCGTTCCACGCCTTGACCGATGTCGACGTGGAAATCGGGCGAGGCGAATTCGTTGCGATCGTCGGCAAGTCCGGCAGCGGCAAGTCGACGATGCTCAACCTGCTGGCAGGCATCGATCGCCCGAGCAGCGGCGAGGTCGTCATCGATGGCGTGGCCGTGCACGGGTTGTCCGAGCGCGCGTTGTCCGCGTGGCGCGGTTCCGCGGTCGGCATCGTGTTCCAGTTCTTCCAGCTGCTGCCGACGCTGACCGCCGCCGAGAACGTGATGCTGCCGATGGACTTCTGCAACCGCTGGCCGCGCGGCGATCGCCGCAAACGCGCGCTCGAACTACTCGATCGCGTCGGTGTAGCCGACCAGGCGGACAAATTCCCGGGCGCGCTGTCGGGCGGACAGCAGCAGCGCGTCGCGGTCGCGCGGGCGTTGGCCAACGCGCCTCCGATCCTGCTCGCCGACGAACCTACCGGCAATCTCGACTCGCGCAGCGCACAGGCGCTGCTGCAGGTCCTGCGCGATCGCGTCGCCGAGGGCGAAACGGTCATTCTCGTCACGCATGATCGCAGCGCAATCGAGCAGACCTCGCGATCCGTCACGCTGGTCGACGGCCGTGTGGTCAGCGACACGAGTCGCGCTCATGTCTGACCGGGACGCGTCCGCTGTCGGTCGAGGCAGTGCGGGCGCGCATCCTGCTCCGCGCTGGCTCAAAATGCTTGGAGGTCGTTCAAGACAGCCCGCCAAGCATTTCGCACCACGTTGGCTCAAGATGTTGCGCGATACGTGGCTGCACAAGGCGCGCACGCTGCTCGTGATGCTGGCGATCGCGGTCGGCATGACCGCGGCCGGCGCGCTGTTGAACGCCTGGGCCCTCGTGCAGCACGTAACCGAATCGAGCTATCGCGCGAGCGGACCGGTTTCGGCGACGCTGGTCGTCGAGGGCGTCGGGCCGAAGTTGCTCGCCGATGTGCGCGCGATGCAAGGCATCACCGCGGCCCGCTTGCGCCGCACGGTCGTGGCGGCAGCGCACGTAAATGGCGCGCGCGCAACGGCCCTGGTCTATTCGCTCGACGATTTCGCCAGACCCGACATCAACCGGTTGCAGCCGGAAATCGGCGAATGGCCGCCGGCCGACGGCAACCTGATCATCGAACGATCGTCGCTGGTCTACGCCGGCGCTTCGGTCGGGCAACCGATCATGCTTTCGTACGGCAGTGGCTCGCCGATGCCTATTAACGTGACCGGCATCTTGCGCGATGTCAGCCTTGCCCCAGGCTGGATGGATCACGTCGTCTACGGCTTCGTGACGCAGGCGACGCTGGAGAAACTCGGAGCGCCGTCGACGTTCAATGAACTGCAGATACGTGTGCGCGACACGAGCGCGGACCGCGACGCCGTGCGGCGCATCGCCTACGGCGTGAAGACGCTGGTCGAGCGCGCTGGCCTCAAGGTGACCAACGTCGACGTCCCGGTGCCGGGCCAGCACATGCACGCGGCACAGATGGATTCGCTGATGCTGACCCAAGGTGCGTTCGGGCTGCTGACACTGCTGGTCTGCGGCTTCCTGATCGTCAACCTGATCGCGGCGATGCTCGCCGGTCAGGTGCGCGAGATCGGCGTCATGAAATCGCTCGGCGCGAGCAGCCGCCAGCTCGCCGCGATGTACCTCGGCATGGCGCTGCTACTCGGCCTGGTCGCCGCGCTGATCGCATTGCCCGCGTCGATCGCGATCGGCCGCGCCTATGCCACGCTCAAAGCCGACCTGCTGAACTTTTCCATCGATGGCTTCGGGATTCCGTGGTGGGCCATCGCCCTGCAGATCGTCGTCGGCATGGCGCTGCCGGTAGCCGCCGCGGCGATACCGGTACTTCGCGGCTGCCGCTTGTCGGTCAGTGCGGCACTGCGCGACACCGGCATTGCGGCCAACGGCGCGGGCACACGCAGGCAGCGCACGCTCGGCGTCGGCCGTATCGGGCGGCCGCTGCTGCTGTCGATCGGCAATGCGTTCCGCCGCCGTCAACGGCTCGTGCTGACGTTGCTCGCACTGGCGGCCGGCGGCGCCGTATTTCTCGGCGCGGCGAATTTGCGGACCGCGGTGCGCGCCTCCGTCGATGGACTGTTCACGAGCCAGCATTTCGATGCGCAGCTGCGCCTGAGCGAGGCACAACCCGCCGCGCAACTCGAGCAAGCCGCTGCGACCGTCGACGGCGTGCAGGCCGTCGAGGCATGGGCAACCGCGCGCGCGACGGTCGCCAGGGACGACGGCATCCTCGGCAACGCGTTCGGACTGATCGCTCCGCCGGCAGCAACGAAGCTGTTTGTCCCTCCCTCACCCGAGGCCGGCCGCTGGCTCGACAAGGCGGCGCGCAACGAGATCGTCGTCAGCCGCGTCCTGCTGCGTGACGAGCCGGCACTCGTCGTTGGCGCGACGTTCCCGCTGATGATCGACGGCAACGTGTCGTCGTGGACGGTCGTGGGCATCGTCGATGCGGGAGCGCAGCCGATCGCCTACACGAACCGCGCCGCGCTGGCCGCACTGCGCGGCAGCGAGACGGCGCAGACCCTCGTCGTCGCACTCGCGTCGCGCAGCACCGCCGGCCAGCTCGACACGATCGCGCGCCTGCGCACGGTGTTGACGGATACCGGCATGCCGGTCGCGAGCAGCCAGCGGCTCAGCGAAAACCGCCGTGTCATCGAGGATCACCTGCTGATGGTCGTCGAGTTTCTCGGCGTGATGGGCTGGGTCATGATCGCGGTCGGCGGCATGGGCCTGGGGTCGACGATGAGCCTGGCCGTGCTCGAACGCACGCGCGAGATCGGCGTGTTGCGCGCGATCGGCGCGCGACATCGCGATATCGTCACGATGCTGCAAGTCGAAGGCATCGTCATCGCGCTGCTCGGCTGGCTCGTATCGATTCCTCTGTCCGTGCCGATGAGCATCGTGCTCGAGCGCGCGTTCGGAAAGATCATGTTCGAGGTGCCGACGAGCGTGGTGCCGGACGGCTCCGGCGTCGTGCAGTGGCTCATGCTGGTCGTCGTCGTCGCGCTGCTGGCTTGCGCGTTGCCGGCATTGCGTGCGACGCGGACCTCTACTGCGGCGGCACTGAGCTATGAGTAAGCCGGGCTCGGCGGCGATGCTACGGCCAAGCGGCCTTTGCGCGCCGCATTTGCGCGCTGGTTCAATCGTTCGCCAGGCGTCGACAGCCTGCATTCATCGGTGGATGTCTAAAACACCTGCATGGAATTCCTTCACGGAGTCGCCATGCAGTTCGCGATCAGCCCGCCAGCTTCTGCAATCGTGTTACCGGCGCGTTCACGCGTGCTCGCCGTGCCGTTCGCTGTGGCAATCGCGCTCGCTGGCTGCGGCGAAGTCGCGACGCTGCCGGTGTTGGCCGGCTCGGGTCCGGAACCGGCGTTGCCGCCGCCGAACCCAACGCTGATTCCAACGATAAAGGTTGCTCCGGCCAAAGGCTGGCCACCTGGCGCGACGCCGCAACCCGCGGCGGGCATGCGCGTCAACGCATTCGCCAGCGGACTGGATCATCCACGCTGGCTTTACGTGCTGCCGAACGGCGACGTGCTCGCCGCCGAAACCAACGCGCCGCCGAAACCCGACGATAACCGCGGCATTCGTGGCTGGGTCATGGGCCAGCAGAAGAAAAAAGCCGGCGCCGGCGGGCCGAGCGCGAATCGCATCACGCTGTTGCGCGACGCCGGTGGCAGCGGCGTCGCCGATACGCGCACGGTCCTGCTCGAAGGGCTGAACTCGCCGTTCGGCATGATCCTGGTCGGGCACGACCTGTATGTTGCCGATTCCGACGCCGTGCTGCGCTTTCCGTACTCCGATGGCGACACGCACATAACTTCGCCGGGTGCGAAAGTCGTGGACCTTCCCGCCGGCCGCATCAATCATCACTGGACCAAGAATCTCATCGCCAATGCCGATGGCTCGAAGCTCTACGTGACGATCGGCTCCAACAGCAACGTCGCGGAAAACGGCATCGAGGCGGAAACGGAGCGCGCGGCAATCTGGGAAGTCGACACGAAGTCCGGCGCCCATCGGGTGTTCGCGTCGGGCCTGCGCAATCCGAACGGCTTGGTCTGGGAACCGGCGAGCGGCGCATTGTGGACAGTCGTCAACGAACGCGACGAAATCGGCAGCGACCTCGTACCGGACTACCTGACGTCGGTGCGTGACGGCGGCTTCTACGGATGGCCGTACTGTTACTACGGTCGGCACGTCGACGAGCGCGTGAAACCGCAACGGCCCGACCTGGTCGCTACGGCGATCGTGCCGGACTACGCGCTGGGGCCGCACACGGCGTCGCTCGGCCTGGCGTCGGCCGCCGGAACATCACTGCCAGCCGCGTTCGCCGATGGCATGTTCGTCGGCCAGCATGGATCGTGGAATCGCGATCCGCTGAGCGGCTACAAGGTCATTTTCGTTCCGTTCGCCGATGGCAAGCCGGCTGGCGCGCCGATCGACGTGTTGACCGGATTCGTCAGCGCCGAGGGCAATGCCTACGGACGACCGGTGGGCGTCGCGCTCGACCGGCACGGCGCGCTGCTGGTAGCCGATGACGTCGGTAACACCGTCTGGCGCGTGACGTCACAGTAGCGAGGCGCGCCGATTTCTGTCGGAGACCGTCAGTTCGAGAGCGCTTTCTCCGCAGCGAGCAGGCGCATGCGCACGAGGTCGGCGAGCGTGGGCGCCGCCATCTTTTCCATGATGCGGCTGCGATAGGAGTCGATCAAACGGTTGCCGGTTCCGAGCGCGCGCGCAACTTCGCGGTCGGTCTTGCCGCTGATCAACAGATCCAGTACCCGGCACTCCTGCGCGGTCAGCGAACTCAACCGGCGCAACACATTGCTGCGTTCGTCCTCGTCCTGGCGCTGGCGTCGATGGCGGTCGATCGCCAGGCGCACGCGCGCCACGAGGTCCTTGTTGTCGACCGGCTTCTGGATGAAATCCACCGCGCCTTCGCGCATCGCCGAGACCGCGATCGGTACGTCCGCGGCACCGGTCAGGAAGATCACCGGTGTGTCGACGCCGCGCTGTTTCAGGCGAACCTGTACTTCGAGGCCGTCCATGCCCGGCATGCATACATCGAGGATGATGCAACCTGGCCGGTCCAGGCGCGCTTGCGCGAGGAAGTCCTGTCCCGAGTTGTAGAGTTCGGCTTTCAGTTTTGCCGACGCGAACACGCGCCGCAGAGATGCCAGCATCAGGTCGTCGTCGTCGACGACGAGCACGACCGGCTCATCGGCATGGACTGCGTACATTTTTGGCGGATCGACAGTCATCGGATTGGCGAGCCCACTCTCGCGCCCATATGCGTCTGGCAACGCAATCCTACTCGATCGGGCGCCACCGACAAAGCGATTGCCCGGTTCGCCTGACGGACTGGCTGACGGACGAGATCCTACTGGCTCGGCCGGACGATACGCAACGCCGTTGCACCGCCAAGGTTCATCAGCGGCAAATAGACATCATGCGAGCGCGGATCGACGGCGACGACATGCGCGTCCGGACCGGCGAATGCTTCGCCGATCTTGACTACTTTGCCGGCTTCGAATCCGAACAGCGTCACGATTCCGGACTCGCTCGCCACATATAGAAGGCCCAGGCCGGGATCGAGTGCCAGCACATCCGGGTCCCTGCCGGTGCTGAACGAAGCGGCGATCTTCCTCGTGCGCAGATCCAGAACCAGCAAGGTCGCATTGTCTTCGCACGCGATGAACGCCAGCCGCCGTTCGGAATCGATCGACAGGCCGTGATTGCCCTTCGCGCCGGGCAGGGGCGTGCGGCCGACGATCTTGTCCGTGACCGGATCGATCTCGACGAGATCCCCGCGCGTCTGCACGTTGGCGAAGACGTGTTTCGACCCAGGGTCGTATTGAGAATTGCCGACTTCGCCGCCGAGCGGGATCGTCGCAATGCGGACATTGCGGTCGACGTCGATCACGGTCTCGGTGTTGCCGTGCTCGTCGGAAACGTAGAGCTTCCGTACGTCCGGCGCATAGGCGATGCCATCGGGGTACACGCCTGCCGGAACGCGCGCCGTGATCCGCCACGAATCCTCGTCGATCGCGACGACCTCATTCATGCCGGTGGCCGACGCATAGACCCTGCGCAGTTGCGGGATCGCCAGCACGCCGTGAACCTTGCTCACGTTCGCGATCCGCGTGACGACACGTCGTGCCTGCGTGTCGAACGCGATGACGGCGCTGTCGCCGAGGTGCGCGATAAACATCAGGTGGCGGTCGGCGTCGAAGCTCGCATAGTCCAGCCGCGTTGTATTGCCGCCAAGCGGGATGTCGGCAACCGGCTGCAGGGGCAGGCCGGCAGCGAAAGCAGCGCACGAAGGCAATACGACGATCGCGGCGAGCGATGTGAGAAGAACGCAGCAGCACGTTAGCCGCATCGCCGTGACCCTCGTGTGAGTTGCCTTCGCCAAGGAATCCAGAGCAGCCCTGCTACGCTGGCGCCGCGCCATATGCGCCAAGCGCAGCCGGGTTCCACGTGTGCGTTTCGCCGCGCGCATGGCGGCACCAGGCGTAGAGCGCGTCGTAGATCACCATGCCGTGCTTCAGCATCTCGTGATCGTCGCGATACAGGTGCGAAAGTCCGAGCGACACGGCGAGCAGCCCCGCCGCCTGCGGCGCGAGATCCGGCCGCGCCGTGTCGGCTCCGCGCACGATGACGCCGAGCTCGGCGAGCGCCGCATCGTCCCCCAGGCGGTATTTGCGCAGGAAAGCATCGAAGCTGCACAACTCGCCGACGTGGCTCAACTCCACATTCGGCACGTCGTAGGGAATCGCAGCTCGATCGCGCGCGACGGCGAGCACGTCGCCAGGCGGAACGAACAGGAATTCCGGCTCGCGATCGATGAAGCGCGCGATCAGCCACGGGCAGGCAATACGATCGATCTTGGGCCGTTCCCGGGTCACCCATTTCATGGCGTACCTCCATCGTCGAAGCGGCGGTAGACGTTATTGTCGATATTACTACAATCGTGTAGGCTTTACTACATGAACGACTCCAGAGCATGGCTGATGCTGGTGAACAGCGTCTCCGGCGAGAACAAGACCGCTCGCATGCGCATCTGGCGCGCGCTCAAGGCGAGCGGCGCGGCGGCGCTGCGCGACGGCGTCTACGTATTGCCGAGATCGGACGGAGCGCGTGCAGTATTTGCCGGGCAGGCCGAAGAGGTCGTCGCTGCCGGCGGAACGGCGCACATCCTGGCGTTCGACGGCGAGGACGACGTCCAGAAAGGCGCGCTGGTCCGCCTGTTCGACCGCGGCGCCGACTACGCGCAGCTGTTTGCCAGGCTCGATGCCTTCAACTCCACGATCGCAAAGCTCGACGAGGTGGAAGCGCGCCGCCAGGCAACCGCGTTGCGCCGGGAGGTGGCGGCACTGGTTGCGATCGATTTTTTCCCGGGCGCCGCGCGCCGTCAGGTCGAAAGCGCACTCGCCGACTGCGAAGCCGCGTTGAATGCGCGATTTTCGCCGGACGAGCCGCACCCGGCCAAAGGCGCGATCGCGTCACGCAACCGGACTCGCTATCGCGGACGCACCTGGGCGACGCGCCAGCATCCGTGGATCGATCGCGTCGCGTCCGCCTGGCTGATCCGCCGCTTCATCGATCCGAAAGCCAAATTCTGCTGGTTGAAGAAACCGAAGGATTGCCCGAAGTCGGCAGTCGGCTTCGATTTCGACGGTGCGGAGTTCACGCATGTCGGCGCGCGCGTAACGTTCGAGGTGCTTGCGACGAGCTTCGGCCTCGACAAGGACCGGGCCATCGCGCGCATCGGTGCGATGGTCCACTATCTCGACATCGGCGGCATCGCGGTGCCGGAAGCCGCAGGGTTCGCCGCGATCATGACCGGCGCGCGCGCGCAGCAATCCGACGACGACAAGCTTCTGAAGGGCATGAGCGCAGTGCTCGATGCGCTGTATGCCAGCTACAACGAACTTCCTGGAGGTGCACCGTGAAACATCATGAATCCATTCACTCCTCGTCCGCCCAAACGAAATTGGTGCTTGCATTGTGCGTGGCTCTCGGCGCTTTCGGTCCAACCGGGAGCCCGGCTGAACCTCCATTGCTGGATGCCAAGGCGATCGGCGACGCGAGCGGCGCTGCAGCGACGGCGACAGCGGATGGGGTCGTGAAAATCGGCTGGCCCCGAACGGATGTGTCTGTCACGGTCGACGGCATGAAGTTGCCACCGGCTGCAGGCCTGGGCTCGTGGGCCGCGTTCGCCGCGATGCCCGACGGCGCAATGGTGATGGGCGATACGGTGGTATTCGAGGACGAAGTCGACGCGGCGATCGATGCGGCGTTCGCGCATGGCCTCGACGTGACCGCGCTGCACAACCACTTCTTCCACGACACGCCGAAAGTCTACTTCATGCATATCGGCGGCGACGGCAAGCCGGCAGCGCTCGCGGCCGGCGTCAAGGCCGTCTGGGACGCCATCCGTGCCGTGCGATCCGCGCACGCCCAGCCGGCCACGAGCTTCGGCGGCAAGGCGCCGACGGCAGGCAAGATCGACGCGGCAGCGATCGGCAAGATCGTCGGTCAGCCGGCAGTCGACATGCAGGGCGTTGCGAAGATTACGATCGGACGCAGCGGCACGATGCAGGGCATGGCGGTCGGCGGTTCGATGGGGTTGACGACATGGGCGGCCTTCAGCGGCAACGATGCGCTGGCGGCCATGGACGGCGACTTCATCATGAGCGCCGCGGAGGTCCAACCGGTATTGCATGCGCTGCGCAAGGGCGGCATTCACATCGTCGCGCTGCACAGCCACATGATCGGCGAGCAGCCGGACTTCTACTTCACCCACTTCTGGAGCACCGGAAGATCCGACGATCTCGCTCGTGCGTTGCGTGCCGCGCTCGATGCGCAAGCCCAGGCCAGCAAACCCTGACGCTGCGGACCTGCCGGTTTATGCCCAAGGTTCCGCGCCGGCGATTGCCAGTAAGCGTCGCATGCGCGCTCGCGGCGGCCGGATCATGTGCACACAGCGCTGTGCCCGAAAGATCAGGTGATTCGCCGCCGGAAATTGTCGCGATGCCAGCGAGTGATGGACTCACTCCAGACGCCATGCCGGACGATGCAGACTGGGCAAGGGCGCCAGCGCTCGAACTCACGCAGCAGGATCCCGATCCCGGCGGGCCGACGCCTTATCGCACCGAAGTGCGTGTGTTGACCGATCCTCTGCACCTGTACCTACACATCAGCAGCGTCGATCCGGAATTCAGTCGCCGCTCGGTACACACGCTCCAGCGCGACAGCGATCAGGCCGGCGATGACCACGTGACCGTCGTACTGGATACATTTGGCAATCATCGTGTCGGCTACGTGTTCGAAGTCAATGCTGGCGGCGCGCGGACCGACGGCCTGATCTCCCCGGCCTCGCCTGATCCTTCGTACGAATGGGATGGCGTCTGGGATGCCCATGTGCGGCGGTCCGCAGAGGGCTGGATCGCGGACATCTCGATCGACACTCGCAGTCTGCAGTTTCGCACGGGTTCGGATCGCTGGGGTTTCAATGTCGAACGCTACGTGCCGCGCGACCAGCTCAAGCTGCAGTGGGCGGCTATCACGCTCGATACGTCGATCTTCGACCTTTCCCGTGTCGGTGCGCTCACTGGCGTCGACGGATTCGAACAAGGTGTTGGTCTGGAGATAACGCCGTATGCGCTTGTCCGTCGCGAAAACACCGGCGGTGGCGGCTCGGGGCAAACAGGCGGCGACGTGCGCTATAACCTCACGCCGGGTGTCGCCGCGATCCTCACGATCAATCCGGACTTTGCCGAGGCAGAGGCCGACGCGCAGCAGATCAACCTGACGCGGTTTTCGCTGTTCTTCCCGGAGAAGCGCCGCTTCTTCCTCGAAGGTTCGAACCAGTTCACGTTCGCCGCGGGACTCAACAACACCGACAACGTCAACGGCACCCTGATCCCGTTCTATTCGCGCCGCGTCGGTCTGGTCGACGGCCAGACCGTGCGCCTGGATGCAGGCATCAAGGTCATCGGCCAGACCGGGCCCTGGGCGATCGGCGCGCTCGACGTCGAAACGGGCCGGTCGCAGGTCGGCGCCCCGACGAATCTGTTCGCTGGCCATTTGACCTACGATGTCGACGAACACCTGCGCGTCGGCACGCTGGTGACGCACGGTGACCCGACCGGACAGAACGACAACCAGTTCACCGGCTTCGATGCGGTATGGCACACGTCGACGTTTCGCGGCGACAAGAACCTGACACTCTCGGGCTGGGCTGCGCGCACCAAGGATGACGTGCCCACGGGGCAACATTCGGGTTGGGGTGTGTTCGCGCAGTACCCAAACGACCTTTGGCACATGAATGCCAGCATCAACGTGTTCGGCGATGCGCTCGATCCCGCGCTGGGGTTCCTGCCGCGTCCGGGAACCCGTCAATACGACGCATACATCGACTATCGCCCGAGACCAACGAGCGAGGCGTTGCGCTGGGCCCGCCAGTTCTTCTACGAGGTGGAAATCCAGCAGGTCGACGACCTGCATGGCAACACACAGACGCGCCGGCTGTTCACCGCGCCGTTCAACGTCGACGCCGAATCCGGCGAGCACTATGAGTTCGACTGGATTCCGGATTATGAGGTCCTTACCGAACCATTCGAGATCGTCGACGGCGTGACCTTGCCGATCGGCAGCTATCACTTCGATCGCTATCGCTTCGAAGCGCAGTCGTCGGATGCGCGGCCCTGGCGGATTGGCAGCGTTGTGGAAATTGGCACTTTCTATACAGGCCATCTGGACCAAATCAAGCCGTTCGTGACCTGGACCACGTTCGAAGGAAAGCTGCGGTTCGAGCTGAGCAACGAAACCGATTTCGGCTATCTGCCGCAAGGCAACTTCATCCAGCGCTTGTACCAGCTCAAGGTCGCCTATTCGTTCAATCCCGATCTGGAACTGTCCAGTTTCGCCCAGTACGACTCGAGCATCGGCCACACTGGCGTCAATGCGCGGCTGCGCTGGATTATTTCACCGGGGCGCGACTTCTTTCTTGTCTTCAATCACGGCGTCGCGGCGTCGGTCGATGACCCGAGCGCGCGCCTCGCGCCGACATCGAACGTGGTGATCGCCAAACTACGCTGGGATTTGCGTTTTTGAACCTGGAGCATCGCCATGTCTGAAATGACTCCGCCAGCGCCTGCGAGCGACCAAGTCAGCCTCGGCGAAGCCACGCGCGTGTGGGCGAAGATCGGCTGGCTCGGCTTCGGCGGGCCGGCGGGCCAGATCGCGCTGATGCATCGTGAACTCGTCGAGAAGCGCCGCTGGATCAGCGACGAGCGTTTCCTGCACGCGCTCAGTTACTGCATGCTGTTGCCGGGACCCGAAGCGCAGCAACTTGCGATCTACATCGGCTGGCTCATGCATCGCACGGTCGGTGGCGTAATCGCCGGCACGCTGTTCGTGCTGCCGGGTGTCATCGTCATCGGCGCGCTGAGCTGGCTGTACGCGACCTACCAGCAACTGCCCGCGGTCACGGCGATATTTTTCGGGCTGAAGGCTGCCGTGCTCGCCGTCGTGGTCGAAGCCGTGCTGCGTGTCGGCCGGCGTGCACTGAAGAACCGCGTGATGGTTGCGATCGCGGCTAGCGCTTTCGTCGTGATCCATTTCTTCAAGCTGCCATTTCCGCTCGTGATCGTTGGCGCGGCAGTGATCGGCATGATCGGGCGCCACTGGCAGCCGGCAAGCTTTCCGGCGCCGGCGTCGAGTGCAACGCTGGCGCAGGGCGACTACCTCGTCGACCGGCGCATCGCCCGCGGAGAGTTGACGCCGCCGGCGCGCCCGTTGGGCAAGTCGATCGCGGTTGTCATCGTCTGCTCGGCATTGTGGTTCGGCCCGATCGTTGCGGTCATCGCGCTGTTCGGCCGCGACAGCATCTTCGTCCAGCAGGGCGTGTTCTTCGGCGAAGCCGCCGTCGTGACGTTTGGCGGCGCCTATGCCGTGCTTGCGTATGTCGCACAGAAGGCCGTCGAGACTTATGGATGGCTGAGCGCGGGCGAGATGCTCGACGGCTTGGCTTTGGCCGAAACGACGCCGGGGCCCCTGATCATGGTCGTGCAGTACGTCGCTTTCCTTGCCGCATTCCGTCACCCCGGTGCGATGTCGCCCTACGCAGCCGGTGTGCTCGGATCGCTGCTCACGACCTGGGTAACGTTCGCGCCATGCTTCTTGTGGATCTTCCTCGGCGCGCCGTACGTCGAGGCGCTGCGCGGCAACCGCACGATCCACGCCGCATTGTCGGCGATCACCGCGGCCGTCGTCGGCGTAATCCTCAACCTGTCAGTCTGGTTCGCGGTGCACACGATATTCCACACAGTGCATGTCACGTCGTTCGGCCCGATCCGCGCCGACATTCCCGATTGGAGCAGCATCGACTTCGCCGCCCTGCTGCTCAGCGCCGGAGCGCTCGTCGCCATGCTGCGCTTCAAGATAGGCATGGGCTGGACGCTGTTCGGCAGCGCCGTGCTTGGCGCGTTGTGGGTATATCGCTGGAACTGACGCGCGCAACGAGCTTCATTTCGCTGGCAGGAACTTACCGCCGGTCAGGGCGGGCGTCCGTGCCTCCCGCTCGTTGCCGCTCAGCTCTTCTTGGCGCACTCGCCGGCGTGATCGACAGAGGCGCCCGCGGCAGCGGCGCCGCAGGCATTGGCGTAGGTCACTCCGTCGCAGCCGCAAACTGGCGTGTAGTCCA
>DASSGP010000225.1:0-8633 GCA_035693405.1 Rudaea sp.
AGCGCGGCCAGCACCAGCACCGTGGCGAACATGTAGAACAGAATCAGATCCCAGGGCAGAGTCATCGACATCTCTCTAGCGGAAGGCCGCGTCTTGCGTGCGGGCCGCGGCAATTTCCTTCTCGAAACGGTCGCCGATCGCGAGCAGTTGCGGCTTCGTGACGATGTTCTCGCCGCGCCGCTCGAAGTGGTACTCGTGGATGTTCGTCTCGACGATCGAATCGACCGGGCAGCTCTCCTCGCAGAATCCGCAATAGATGCACTTGAACAGGTCGATGTCGTAGCGCGTCGTGCGGCGCGTACCGTCGGCGCGCTGCTCCGAGTCGATCGTGATCGCCAGCGCCGGACACACCGCTTCGCACAGCTTGCAGGCGATGCAGCGCTCTTCCCCATTCGGGTAACGGCGCAGCGCGTGCAGCCCGCGGAACCGGTTCGACTGCGGGATCTTCTCCATCGGATAGCGCATCGTGTACTTGGGCTTCCACATGTACCTCATGGTCAAGCCCAAGCCCCTGAACAGCTCGATGAGCAGCAGGCTCTTGAAATAGCGCGCGACGCGATTCATGACATGGCCTCCACCGCCGATGCAGGCCCGACCACGCCGAAATAGACTAGGCAGCCGGCCACGAAGATCCAGGCGATTGCGAGCGGAACGAATACCTTCCAGCCCAGGCGCATGATCTGGTCATAGCGGTAGCGCGGGAACGCGGCGCGGAACCACAGGAACAAGAAAGCAAAAAAGAACGCCTTGGCGAACAGCCACCACCAGCCCCCGACGCCGAGAACCGGCCACGTAGCGGGGAATGGCGACAGCCAGCCGCCGAGGAACAATACCGGCGCGAGGAACGAAACCAGGATCATGTTCGCGTATTCGGTCAGGAAAAACACCGCGAACGGCGCGCCCGAATACTCGACGTGGAAGCCGGCGACGATTTCCGATTCGCCTTCGGCGACGTCGAACGGGGCGCGATTGGTCTCGGCGACGCCCGACACGAAATAGATCACGCACAGGGGTAGCAGCGGCAGCCAGAACCAGCTGAACAGGCCGTATGGCCCCGCCTGAGCGCGCACTATCTCGGACAGGTTCAGGCTGCCGGCGCAGATCAGCACGCCGACCAGCGCCAAGCCCATTGCGATTTCATAGCTGACGACCTGCGCCGCCGAGCGCATGGCGCCGAGAAACGCATACTTCGAGTTCGACGACCAGCCAGCCAGGATGATGCCGTACACGCCCATCGAGGTCATCGCGAGCAGATACAGCAAGCCCGCATTGACGTCGGCCAGCACGAGCTTGTCGTCGAACGGAATCACGGCCCACGCGGCGAGGCCCGGAGTCAGGGCAATCAGCGGCGCCAGAAAAAATAGCATCCGGTTCGATTTCGCCGGAACGAGGTATTCCTTCAACAGCAGCTTGAACACGTCGGCGAACGTCTGCGCCAAGCCGAACGGCCCGACGCTGTTCGGTCCCATGCGCACGTGCATCCAGCCGAGCACCTTGCGTTCCCACCAGACGTACAGCGCAACGCCGATGATCACCGGCACGGCGATCACGAGAATGCAGACGACGAGCCACAGCAACAATCCGATCGTGCCCCAGCCGAGCAAGACGTCGTGCAGCGAGTTGAACGGATGCAGGATCCAGTTCACGATCAGGCCCTCGCTACCGTCAGCGCTGCGCCGGTCGGCGGCAATGCGCGCGTCTCGGGCCAGGTCGATTCGACCCATGCGGCGCCGCGCGGCACCGCGCGCGTGATCACGACCGGCAGCACGACCTCCGTATCGCCGCCCTTCACGGTCGCGCTGGCATCGTTCGACAGCCCCAAGGCCAGCGCATCTTCGGGATTCAGCCCGATCGCGGCCTTGCCGGTGAGCGGGTGCGCCTGCAACGCGGGCGAACGGCGCACGACCGCGTCGCTGCGATATAGAGGAACCGTCGCAACGCGAACGAGGCCTGATTGCGCAACCGGCGCGGATGCGACGCGAGCATTCTTTGGCAGGTTGAACTTCGCAGCGAGCGCGCCTTGTAGTTCCGCACGCAACTCGTTGAGTTCAGTGAACCCGAATCCACTCAGTCCCAGCTGCGCACCCAGCGCGCGCAGCACGCGCCAACCCGAACGCGCGTCGCCCGGCAACTTCGCGCCGGCTGCGAGAGTCTGAACGGTGCCGTCTATGTTCATATAGGTGCCGTCGATCTCCGGCGGCAATCCCGCCGGCAGGATGGCATGCGCGGTGCGCTTCACGCCGTTGCATGCATATGCCCCGATGTAAACATGGAAATCGGCCGCGCTGCGCGCCGCGTCGTAGGCGGCCGAGGAACTCGTGTCCTGGGATCCGGCATGCCACGTCAGCAGCGCGCGCGGCGGCTGTGCGAGCAGCGCCGCGGCGTCGAGCCCGCCAGCGTGCGGCATGACGCCGACACGCGCCAAACCCGCGGCGTTCGCGCCAGCCGGAATTTCGTTGTACGCCGCGCCGGTCGCCGCCGCCACGAACCGGGCGGCTGCGCGCAGCAGCGATGCCTGCGGATGCTGGACGGCGGCGTCGCCGAAAATCACGACCGCGCTACCCTGCTTCAGCGCTGCATGCGTGCTACGCGATGCATCGTCGACAGCCAGGCCTGCAATTGCGTGGGCGAGGCCGTCGGAGTCAGGCAGGTGCCCATCGTCGTTCGCAACCTTCGCGAGTTTCAGCAGGGCCTCGATCATGACCGCCGGAGTTGTGATCGCCTTGCCCGCAAGCTCGAAGTTGAAATCGAAATCGAGCGGATTTATCGCGAATACCTTCGCGCCATGCTTCCACGCCTGGCGGATGCGATGACCGAGCAATGGCTGTTCGTGGCGCGGATTGCTGCCGACGAGCACGATTGTGCGCGCCTTCTCGATCTGCGCAAAAGGCATCGCGAATGTCGCACCGGCGGCACCGTCGGCGAAATCGAGCGTACGCAGGCGGTGATCGATGTTGTCGCTGCCGAGGCCGCGCACGACCTTCGCCAACAGCCAGCCTTCCTCGCACGACGCGAGCGGCGCGACCAGCGCGCCGAGTTCGGCGCCCGCATGCTTTCTCAAACCATCGGCGACGAACGCGATGGCCTCTTCCCAGCTTGCCTCAACGAGCTCGCCGTCCTTTCGGATCATCGGTTTGGTGGCGCGGTCGCCCGCATACAAGCCTTCGTGCGAATAGCGATCGCGATCGGACAGCCAGCACTCGTTGATCGCCTCGTTGTCGCGCGGCACCGTGCGCAGCACTTCGCCGCGGCGCGTATGCAGCCACAGGTTCGAGCCGAGCGCGTCGTGATAGCCGATCGATTCGCGCGCAATGAGTTCCCAGGCGCGCGCCTTGAACCGGAACACCTTGTTGGTCAGCGCGCCGACCGGACAGACGTCGATGATGTTGCCGCTCAGTTCGCTGTCGATCGCTTTGCCGATATACGTGCCGATTTCGAGATTTTCGCCGCGGCCAAGGCCGCCCAGTTCCGGGCTTCCGGCGATGTCGGTCATGAAGCGCACGCAACGCGTGCATTGGATGCAGCGCGTCATGTCGGTCGAGATCAGCGGACCGAGATCCTCGTCCGGCACGACGCGCTTGCGTTCGGCGAAGCGCGATACCGATCGGCCGTAACCCATCGACAGGTCCTGCAGTTCGCACTCGCCGCCCTGATCGCAGATCGGACAATCGAGCGGATGGTTGATCAGCAGGAATTCCATGACATTGCGCTGCGCCGACAGCGCGCGCTGCGACTGGGTGAAGATCTTCATGCCTTCCATGACCGGCGTGGCGCAAGCAGGTTGCGGCTTCGGCACCGGCTTGCCGCCCATCTCGGTCTCGACCATGCACATGCGGCAGTTCGCCGCGATCGGCAGCTTCTCGTGATAGCAGAAACGCGGGATCACGATGCCGGCCTTGTCGGCCGCCGCGATGATCATCGAGTTCTTCGGCACCTGCATCGGCTTGCCGTCGATCTCGATGTTGACGAGGTCAGGCGCGGCGGCGGGCGTGGTCGGTTGCGCGCTCATGCCGTCACCTCGGCGCGATCGTGCGTTCCAGCGGCGCGGCGCTCTGAAGCCCTCCCCTTCAAGGGGAGGGCTTGGGTGGGGATGGTGTTCACGCTGTAGGCATCCCGGATGGCGCAGGCAGACATAGGAGGAGCAACGCCATCCCCACCCAACTCTCCCCTTGAAGGGGAGGGCTTAAGAGCCAGTCGCAGGAGATTCATGCGGCGACCTCCAGCGGAGCATCGACGATCGAGCGCTTGTTCGCCACAAAATACTCGAACTCGTTCCAGTAGTGGCGCAGGAAGCCCTGCACCGGCCACGCCGCGGCTTCGCCGAATGCGCAGATCGTGTGTCCTTCGATCTGCCCGGCAGCCTGCTTGAGCATCTCGACGTCGGCCATCGTCGCACTGCCCTCGACGATGCGCGACAGCACCCGGTACATCCAGCCGGTGCCTTCGCGGCATGGCGTGCACTGGCCGCAGGACTCGGCATAGTAGAAGCGCGCGATGCGCTGGCAGGCGCGCACCATGCAAGTCGTCTCGTCCATGACGATGACCGCGCCGGAACCCAGTCCGGAGCCGGCCTTCTGCAACGCATCGTAGTCCATCGTGATGTTCATCATCGTGTCGGCTGGCAGCACAGGCATCGATGAGCCGCCCGGAATCACGCCCTTCAACTTGTGACCGCTGCGCACGCCGCCGGCCATCTCGAGCAACTCGGCGAATGGCGTGCCCAGCTTGATTTCGTAATTGCCGGGCTTGTTGACATGACCGGAGACGGAAAAAATCTTCGGCCCGCCGTTATTCGCCTTGCCGAGTCCGAGGAACCACTCGCCGCCCCGGCGCAGGATCGCCGGCACCGACGCATAGGTCTCGGTGTTGTTGATCGTCGTCGGCCGGCCGTAGAGACCGAAGCCGGCCGGGAACGGCGGCTTGAAGCGTGGCTGGCCTTTCTTGCCTTCGAGCGATTCCATCAACGCCGTTTCTTCGCCGCAAATGTAGGCGCCGGCGCCGAGCGCGTTATACATGTCCACATCAATACCGCTGCCGCCGATGTTCCTGCCGAGCAGGCCGGCCGCATAGGCTTCCTTCAAGGCTTCTTCGCAGCGCTCGTACGGCTCGTGATGGAACTCGCCGCGCAGATAGTTATAGGCGACGGTCGACCCGGTCGCGTAGCAGGCAATTGCCATGCCCTCGATCACAGCATGCGGGTTGAAGCGCAGGATGTCGCGATCCTTGCAGGTACCCGGCTCGGATTCGTCGGAATTGCACAAAATATACTTCTGCCCGGGCGCATTGCGCGGCATGAACGACCATTTCAGGCCGGTCGGAAAGCCGGCGCCGCCGCGCCCACGCAGCGCACTCTTCTTCAGCTCGTCGACGATCGATGCCGGATCGGGTTTGTCCGCCAGGATCTTCTTCCACGCCTCGTAGCCGCCGGTCTTGACGTAGTTGTCGAGACTCCACGGCGTGTCGAAGTGCAGGGTCGTGTAGACGACCTGATGTTCCAGAGGTGCGGGTCCGACTGCCATACGCGTTCCGTTGTAGGGTGGGCCTTGGCCCACCGCAATCTTGCCTGTGAACATGGTGGGCCAAGGCCCACCCTACGTGTTTTCAGCGATCATCCGTGATCGCGAAAATCACAAAGCGGCCATCCTCGGCCGCACTTTTCAACTACTTCAATTCGTCGAGGATCCGGTCGACTTTTTCGGTCGTCAGATTCTCGTGATAGTGACCATTGACGACCATCATCGGCGCGCCACAGCAGGCCGCGAGGCATTCCTCTTCCGGCTTCAGATAGACGCGCCCGTCGGCCGTGCTTTCCCCGACCTTCACGCCGAGTTTTTTCTCGCAATGGCGCAGGATGTCTTCGCCACCGTTGAGCCAGCATGAGATGTTGGTGCATACCGCGACATTGTTGCGCCCGACCGCGTGCGTCTCGAACATCGAGTAGAAGCTCGCGACTTCGTAAGCCCAGATCGAGGGCAGGCCAAGATACTTCGCAACCGCAGTGATCAGTTCGTCGGTCAGCCAGCCGGAGTTCTGTTCCTGGGCGGCCATCAGGCCCTGGATCAGCGCCGAACGCTTGCGCTCCGGCGGGAACTTCGCCGCCCACTGGTCGATGTGCTCGCGCGTGTGCGCGTTCAGCGCAACCAGCGGGTCCACGTCCTTGACCTCATTGTAATGACCGGTAGCTTTCATCGGTCGATCTCTCCGAACACGATGTCGTAGCTGCCGATCATTGCAACGACGTCGGGCAGCATGTGGCCGCGCACGATCGCATCCATCGACGACAGGTGGGCAAAACCCGGCGGGCGTATCTTGCAGCGAAACGGTTTGTTCGCACCGTCGGAGATCAGATAGATACCGAACTCGCCCTTCGGCGCCTCGATCGCGCAATACACCTCGCCGGCCGGGACGGAGTAGCCCTCCGTGAACAACTTGAAATGATGGATCAGGGCTTCCATGTCCTCCTTCATTTCCTCGCGACGCGGCGGCGACACCTTGAAGTTGCGCAGCATGACTTCGCCGGGATTCTCGCGCAGCCACTTGATGCACTGCTGCATGATGCGGGCGGACTGGCGCATCTCCTCTACCCGCACCAGATAACGGTCGTAGCAGTCGCCGTTGACGCCGACCGGGATGTCG
This sequence comes from Rudaea sp., assembly GCA_035693405.1. Taxonomy (GTDB): domain Bacteria; phylum Pseudomonadota; class Gammaproteobacteria; order Xanthomonadales; family Rhodanobacteraceae; genus Rudaea. The sequence continues at coordinate 6,637 of DASSGP010000225.1, forward strand.
AAATCCACCTTGTCGTACATCGCGTAGGGCTGCTTCTTGCGCAGATCCCATTCGATGCCCGAGCCTCGCAGCATCGGCCCGCTCATGCTCCAGGCCAGCGCCATCTCCGGCGGCACCACGCCGATCCCGACAGTGCGCTGCTTCCAGATGCGATTGTTCGTCAGCAGCGTTTCGTATTCGTCGACCTTGTGTGGAAAGTCGTCGGCGAACGCCTGCAGGAAATCGAGCATCGAACCTTCACGCCACGCATTGCGGCGCTTGAGATCCTCGCCCTTGTGCCAGGGCGATTCACGGTACTTCGGCATCTTCTCCGGCAGGTCGCGGTAGACGCCGCCGGGCCGGTAGTAGGTCGCATGCATGCGCGCGCCGCTGACCGCCTCGTAGCAGTCGATCAGTTCCTCGCGCTCGCGGAATGCGTACAGGAACACCGCCATCGCGCCGAGATCGAGCCCGCTCGACCCGATCCACAACAGATGATTCAGGATGCGCGTGATTTCGTCGAACAGTGTGCGAATGTAGCGCGCGCGAATCGGCGCCTCGATACCGAGCAGCCGCTCGATCGCCAGAACGTAGGCGTGCTCGTTGCACATCATCGACATGTAGTCGAGCCGGTCCATGTAGCCGATCGACTGGTTGTACGGCTTGGACTCGGCGAGCTTCTCGGTGCCGCGATGCAGCAGGCCGATGTGTGGATCGGCGCGCTGCACGACCTCGCCGTCCATCTCGAGCACGAGGCGCAACACGCCGTGCGCGGCAGGATGCTGCGGTCCGAAATTGATCGTGTAGTTCTTGATCTCTTGCATCGGAATCTCAACAAAAAGCGCTTGGACGCGGATTGCGCGGATAAAGAGCAATGAACGCGGATAAAGCAAAAACAATTTTAGGTGCGAGCATTGTTTGTTTGATACGCGTTACTCTATCCGCTCTTATCCGTGTCGATCCGCGTAATCCGCGTCCAGAATTCTTTTCACTTCTTCGCCGCCGAAGCAGCCGACTCGGCCTGGGCCTGGTCGTAGCGGGAATCGTTGCGCACGACGCGCGGCACCAGCACACGCGGCTCGACTGACGTGACCGGCTCGTAGATAACGCGCTGCAAGGTCTCGTCATAGCGCACTTCGACGTTGCCGATCAGCGGGAAATCCTTGCGGAACGGATGGCCGACGAAACCGTAGTCGGTCAGGATTCGGCGCATGTCCGGATGACCTTCGAAAATGATGCCGAACAGATCGAACGCCTCGCGCTCGAACCAGTTCACGCCGGGCCACAGGCCGGTCAGCGATGGCACGACCGGCAGCGAATCGTCCTGCGCGTGACAGCGCAAGCGCACGCGGCAGTTGTGTTTGAGCGACAACAGATGCACGACGGCGGCGAAGCGCTTGTGTCCGCCCGCTCCGACCATCGGCCGGTTCGACCATTGGAAGCGGCCCGGACCTTCGCCTTCCACGCCACGAGAGAAGCCCTGCGCGCTGACATCGGTCGTATCCCACTCGGCCTGGCCGTAACTGAGATAGTCGACGCCGCTGACGTCCATCGCCTGCTCGAAACGAAAGGTGTCGTTGTCGCGCAACTCCTTTGCGACCGCGAGCAGGTTCTCGGGCAGCACTTCGACCGTCGTTTCGCCGAGCGCTTCGACGACGCCGGCGATCCTTTCGCCGAAGTGCGCTTCAATGCGTTGCGCCAGTGAGTTCGTCTCGGTCATTTCAGCGCGCAAATGTATTCGAGGCCATCCGGGTCGAGCCGGCCATGCCACCGTCAGCGATCGAGTTCGTGCGGCGGATCTTCTTCTGCAGCTGCAAGATGCCGTACACGAGCGCTTCCGCGGTCGGCGGGCAACCGGGCACATAGATATCGACCGGAACGATACGATCGCAGCCGCGCACGACCGCGTAGGAATAGTGGTAATACCCGCCGCCGTTCGCGCACGAGCCCATCGAGATGACCCACTTGGGGTTCGGCATCTGGTCGTAGACGCGGCGCAATGCCGGCGCCATCTTGTT
>DASSGP010000226.1:0-14954 GCA_035693405.1 Rudaea sp.
CAAGCGCGGCATGGACTCCGAAGCCGTGCTCAAGCGCTTCCTGCGCGAGCGGCAGATTCTCGCGCGGCTGGTCCACCCGCACATCGCCCATCTGCTCGACGGCGGCATTTCCGCCGACGGCAGGCCGTACTTCGCCATGGAGTACGTCGAAGGCCTGCCGCTGCTGCGCTACTGCCACGACCGCGGCATGCAGCTGGAAGAACGCATCCGGTTGTTCCTGCGCGTCTGCGAAGCCGTGCAGTTCGCGCATGTGAACCATGTCGTACATCGTGACCTCAAGCCGTCGAACATCCTCGTCACTGCAGGCGGCGACGTGAAGCTGCTCGATTTCGGCATCGCCAAGCTGCTCGAAGGCGACGCCGTGCTGGAAGAGACGATTACTGAGCTGCAGCGCGAGCGTCCGATGACACCCATGTACGCCGCTCCCGAACAGATTCGCGGCGAGCGCATCACGGAAGTCACGGACGTCTACGCGCTGGGTTGTGTGTTGTACGAACTGCTGACCGGACAGCACGCCCGCGACGTCAGCAAGGCGGCGAATATCAGGGAAGTGCAGCAGATCGTCGAGACCACCGATCCGGTCGCACCGAGCCGGCTCAAGCTCGCGTCGATGCCCGTCGCGCGCAAGCGCCTGCGCGGCGACCTCGACACGATCGTGCTGACCGCGCTGCACCGCGATCCGGCGCGGCGCTACGCGAGCGCCGCGGCGTTTGCCGCCGACCTGAAGAGCTATCTCGACGGCAAGCCGATACTCGCGCGCGGCGACAGTATTTTCTATCGCGGCTGGAAAATCTCGCGACGCCATCGCGCCGGCACGACCGCGGGCTTGATGGTCGCGGCGATTGCCGTAGCCGCGATCATGTACGAGGCCCGCGATAGAACCGTAGGGCAGACAGTAGCGCCAGTACCGCCCGGAACGTCGGTGGCTATTGTCGACTTCAATAATCTGTCCCAAGGCGCCCACGATGCCTGGCTCGCGACAGCGCTAGCCGAGATGCTTTCGACAGAACTCGCCGCCGGCAGCAAGGTACATGTGCTGCCAGATGAGCTCGTGCGATCGGCGCGAGTGGATCTTGCAGCACCATTGGCCGGCGGCTACGCGATGAAAAGTCTGGCCACGCTGCGCAAGCGGCTCGGTGCAGACTACATATTGAGCGGGAGCTACCTGGTCGGCAGCGGGTCGGAACCGACCTTGCACCTTGACCTTGCCTTGCAGGACACGCGCACCGGTATGGCGCGCGCGACTTTCGCACAATCGGGTCATCTGTCGGACTTGCCAGCTCTGGTCGAGAGAGCCGGCGCCATACTGCGCGAAAGATCAGGCTTCGCGCCCGCAACACTCGAAACGGAGCAAAGAACGGACAAGGCGCAGCCACCCAATACCGAAGTTGCGCGCCGGATGGCCTTGGCCCTGGACGCGCTGCGCAAGCACGATCCGGCGCACGCGAAAGACGAGCTTCTACAAGCGATTGTGCTAGCGCCGGGTTATGCGCCGGCTTACGCGTACCTCGCGGAGGCCTGGAAGGCCTTGGGAAATGACCAGAAGGCCCAGGCCTATGCCCAGCAAGCAGTGTCGAATGCGAAGAATTTGCCTCCAGCGCAGCGCTTTCAAATCGCGCGGGAGGTAGCGGTCCAGAAGCGACAGTGGTCAGATGCGTTGAATGCCGATCAGCAATTGCTGGCGCTCGAGCCTGAGAATCTGGAAGTTCACTTGGCATTGATCGATGATCTCATGGGCGCCCAACAGCCGGACGCAGCCGACTCCGCCTTGACGAAGTTGCGCGCACTTCCCGGAGCAGACGATCCGAGAGTCGAATTGAAAGCGGCGCAAATCGCCCAGATTCGCGGCGACCCGAAAGCACAATCGATGCATGCACAACTCGCACTGGCTAGTGCGCAACAGCGCGACGCACCAGCACTCGCCGCACTGGCAAAACGTGCGCTTTCAATCGCCCTCGATCAGCTCGGCGAGCACGCCAAAGCCGAGTCACTATTGCGCGAGTCGATTGCGGACTTTCAGCGTACGGGAAATCCGAAACTGGAAGCTGGAGCCCGTACATCGTTGGCGATTCTGTTACTTGGACAAAATCAAGCGCAGCCGGCGCGCGAGGAATTCGAACGTGCGCTTGCGATTTTCCAGCGCATCGGCGATCAGAGTGGGCTTGCGGCGAGTTATAGCAACATGGCCATAATTCTTTGGGACCGTGGTGATCGCGACGCTGCGGAGACCGCAGCAAGACGCGTATTCGAGATCCGAAGCGAGACGGGCGACGTTGCAGGCCAGGCCTGGGCGCTGCTGGTGCTCGCGCAAATGCAATTGGACGAAGCCGCTAGCGACTCGACATTGGACACCTATCGCCAGGCGATAGCGCTGGACGATCGAGCAGGGCAGCGGGCTCATCACCTGAGCGCTTTGCAGAAGTACAGCGAGGCGTTGCAGCTGCGCGGGGATCTCGACCGTGCTCGTGATGTATGCAAACAAGCGCAAGCGGAAGCCGAGGGTTCGACCAATCCGCTGGCCGTGATCCAGGTTGAGCTTCGTTGTGCCGTTATCGCCCTGGATCGTGGAGAGATGCAGACGTTCTCCGAGGGAGCGAAGCGGGCAGTTGATCTTGCGCAAGAACACCACGATGTGGAAACACCCGCCTACGCCAGCTTGCTCTTGGCGCGGCGGGATATGGCGAACCATGAATTTGCAGCGGCTGAGAAGCGTCTGTTGCCTGCAATCAAGTTCTTCGCCGATGGCGAGGTTTTCGCAACAGAAGCCGAAGCACAGAGCCTTGTCGCGCTCTGTTATGCCGCCCTCGGTCGGACCGAGCAACGCGATCGGGCCGCTGCACGAGCGCGGGAGTTACGCAGCGCCATAACCATACGTGGTGCGGCGGCGATCGTGGACAGGGGACTCGCGGAACTGCTTGGTGTCAGTGGACAGCGAGAACAGGCCGTGTCGCGGCTGTTGGAACTCGCAGACGATGCGGAAAAGCGGCAGTGGGTCGCGCTCGCCCTTGAAGCGAGACTGGCAGCCGTCCGCCTGCTGGAGCAAGCGGGAGATTCGTCCGCACCCGAGCAGCGCAGGCGGCTTGAAACCACCGCGAGCCAACATGGTTTTCGCTGGGTGCTTGCGAGGTTGACGTCAACACCTAAGAGTTGACGTCAACACACGCACCAGTTGGGTAGAACGAGAGCAGAGAGTCAGCGGTAGACCGGGATGATGACAGCCACGTAATAGCTTGGCTGAACTGGCGGCGCAAGCTTGCCTTCCATCATGGCTGTCCCCGCCCCGGTCCCAGGCTTCAACTTGATTGTCTGCATCGGGACGTTTTGCTTGGGTAAACTCCTCGCCGCGGCGAGGTGGATCGCTTTCGTGATCTTTGCGATGTTATTGGCGGCCACAACATCAGCTCTCTTGGGCATGGTGACTTCTCCTGTTGAAGTGGACTGCGGATACACCACAGCGACTATCGAACATTTCCCGCGCGTTCAGCCCGGTTGCACTGGCGGCGAGAGTTTGCCCTCCGTCGTCGCATCGGAACCCGTGCTGGGTGACCCGTTGGTCGTCTCGACGGAGACCTTTGGCTTCTGCGGAGTTGTACTGGTGACCGCCTTATCGGCAGTCGCTGCATCAGTTTGCGGTTGATCTGAATTTCTGGTGGCCATGACCGAATCCTTCTGCTGAAGATGGATGATGGACCCTGCCGGCATAAGACGGCGCGATGAAACTCCGGAGTGGCAACATTGCCGCCCTCCATCCTGTAATACAGGAAATCGCGACGGAAGTTACAGCGTCCACCGGTCGCTAAAGCATACTCCTAATTGATAGTTGAACATTGCAAGCCGACCGGTCCAATGCCGTCGACTTGCATACAATCCCATCCCGCAATCAGACAGGATCACCTCTGGCAAATGCGTCGGTTGAGGTTCTTTCCGCAGGCGGTGTCGCTGGGGCTTCGCTTGCCACGATATTCGTCGTAGCATTGCCGCTCAGTCACTACGGGCAGCGCCGAAGGGGGCGTAATGGCAGCAGCACACGAAAGACGCAAGGGAGAGGGTAGGCCGACAATCACGTTGCGGCGCGACCTCAATCAGGACCAGCAGATTGCGCTGGCTGAGCTCGAGAAGTACGGCTGGGAGTTGAAATTCATCCGCCGCCCGATGTTCCAGCAACCGATTCCGGTCGTTTTCGATTCCGACCGCAAGACCTATGCTGTGCTGCTGCCCGACGGCACGCTCGACCAAAAACCGGGCTTCGATATCCGCAAGTAACCGGGAGATGAGCCTCTCAGGGCTCGACCGGCGCGATTTCTCGCGTTTGCCGATTCCGCGTGCGGCAACCAGGTGCAGTCGCCGCTAGTTCTCTCGCCGGCACCCTCGCCTGGTGCGGCGCGCGCGTGCCCAGCTTTTCCTTACGCCTCATTTGCTATATTCGGGGCACGGGTAGGACGACAGCTGTGCTGCCGTGTCGGCCGGCTAGAGCGCAGTGATGACAACAGCAAGTCCAAGCCCATCAACGCCGGCACCGGAAGTCCTGTTTGCGCGGGTCTATCAGGAGTTGCGCCGCATCGCGCGCGGCCAGCGCCGCAAGGCCGGCAGCCCGGCGACGCTCGATACCACGGCGCTCGTCCACGAGGTCTATCTCAAACTGCACGCTTCGCCGGACGCTGCCTCGATCGATCGCGCGCATTTCCTCTCACTGGCGGCGCGCGCCATGCGCCAGATTCTGGTCGATCACGCGCGTGCGCGCTCGCGCCTGAAGCGTGGCGGACCGTATACGATTACCGGCTTGCGCGACGAAATCGGTGTTGCCGCGGACATGGTCGATCTGGTTACGCTCGATGACGCGCTGACGCGGCTCGCCGAACTCGATCCGCGCGCGGGGCAGCTCGTGGAATGGCGCATCTTCGGCGGGCTGGAAATTGCCGAAATCGCCAAGCTCCAAGGCCTGACCGAGCGCACAGTGTTTCGCGACTGGCGGCGCGCGCGCGCGTTTCTGGTGCAGCAGCTCGGGCTCGACGAGAGCTGAGCATGGATACCCAGCGCTGGCAACGCGTCAGTGCGATCTTCGATGAAGCAGTCGATGTGCCGGACGACTTGCGGGCGGCGCTGCTCGATCAGCTGTGTTGCGGTGACGCCGTGGTGCGGATGGATGTCGAAGCGTTGCTTGCGGCGGACGCCGCCGCAATCCGTTTCGATCGCGGAATGGTTTCGGCGCGCAGTGCCGTCATAGCGGATTGGGCGGAGAACGATGATGGCCAATCGGTGCGCGCCGGTGATCGCGTCGGACCGTGGCGGTTGATCGAGGAACTGGGCCGCGGCGGCATGGGCGTGGTCTGGCTGGCCGAGCGCGCCGACGGCCAATTCGAGCAGCGCGCCGCACTCAAGCTGATCAAGCGCGGCATGGACAGCGAGGTCGTCCTGGCGCGGTTCCTGCGGGAGCGCCAGATTCTGGCGCGCCTGGAACACCCGCATATCGCGCGTCTGCTCGACGGCGGCATCGCCGCCGATGGCCGTCCGTACTTCGCGATGGAGTTTGTCGCCGGCGAGCCGTTGTTGCGCTACTGCGCCGAGCGTGGTTTGAAGCTGGAAGAAAGGATAAGTTTATTTTTGGACATTTGCGCCGCGGTGCAGTTCGCCCACCGCCAGCTCGTCGTGCATCGCGATCTGAAACCTTCGAACGTGCTGATCGGCGCCGACGGCAGCGCCAAGCTGCTGGATTTCGGCATTGCCAAACTGCTCGGCGCCGAGGTTGGCGGCGCAACCCAGACCAGCGAGATCAAGGATCGACCGCTGACCCCGGCGTATGCGTCGCCGGAGCAACTGAGTGGCGCGCCGATCAGCACCGCGACGGACGTCTACACGCTCGGCGCAATCCTGTACGAGCTGCTGACCGGCCAACGGCCGCATGACCTGAGTGATGCGCCGACATCCGACGAGATTCGCAGGCTGCTGGAAACCACGGCGCCGCCTGCCCCGAGCAGGCGTGCAACGGGCGATGCGCCAGTGGCTGCGCGCAGGTTGCGGGGCGATCTGGATACTATCGTTCTAACTGCCCTCAAGCGCGAACCGGAACGTCGCTATGCGACAGTCGATGCGCTGGCAGCGGATCTGCGGAGTTATCTGGGCGGTCGGCCGATTGCGGCACGACGCGACAGCGTCGTGTATCGCACGAGCAAGTTCGCGATACGGCATCGTCTGGCCATGGCTCTGGTGAGCCTTGCAGTAATGGGTTTGCTCGGGACGACGGCATTGGCGCTGTGGGAAGCGTCGCGCGCGCGCGAACAGGCACGGCAGGCGGAAACCGTCACCGGTTTCCTGATCGATACCTTCCGTGTCGCCGATCCGAAGGGTGCGCCTGGCGGCGCCAAGCTCAGCGCCGTTGATGTGCTCGATGCCGGCGCGCGGCGCCTGGAAGCACAACTATCGACCCAGCCGGAACTGGCATCGCGTTTCGCCGGGGTGTTGGGAGCGATCTTTCTCGAGCTCGGTCAATACGATCGTGCCATCGCCCTGCTCGAACGCTCGCTGGATTTGCTGCATGCCTCGGCAAACGACCCGGTCAGGGCCAGCACGCTCGCACAGCTTGCGCGCGCGCAATATGAGAAGGGTGACTATGCGGCAGCGGAGAAAAATATTGATGTTGCGCTTACGGCGCATCGCGCCAGCGACGGCACCAGCAATGCGACGGTAGCGCTCGATCTGGCCCTGCAGGGCCAGATCGCTCGCCGCCAGGGCGATTTCAAGAAAGCCGAGCCGCTGCTGCAACAAGCCCTGAGCATGGCGCAAGCGAGCCTGAAAGCGCCGGATGCGAAAATCGCCGCCAACTTCAACGAGCTGGCCGTCCTTTACAGCGACATGCATCGCATCGACGAAGGCGCCGCGCTGACTGAAGAAGCGCTCGCGATGTTTCGCGCGCTGTATGGTGAGAACCACCTCGATGTTGCGGAGAATCTGATCAACCTCGGCTCCTTCCGCATGCAGAGCGGACATGTCGAGGAAGCGCTGCCGCCGCTCGAACAGGCGATAGCGATCTATCGCCGCCTGCTGCCCACGGACCATCCGCTGCTTGCCACCGCGTTGGTCAATCACGCACGCGCGCTCGATCGACTCGGGCGCTACGCTGACGCCGAACCGCAGTATCTCGAAGCGCTGGCAATGCAGCGCCGCGTGCTCGGCGAACAGCATCCGGACGTGGCGGCGACATTGAACAATCTCGCGGTCCTGCACTTGCACCTCGACGATTTCGCCGGCGGGGCTGACTACAGTCGCCAGGCACTCGCGATCTGGCTGGCGCAAGGCAAACCCGAACATCCGTTCGCGCTGGGCTCGAAGGCCAATCTTTCAGTCGCCCTGCGCGAGTCCGGCGATCTGGCCGAATCGGAGCGGTTGATCCGCGAAGTGCTTGACGCGCGGCGCACGCAGCTGGGCGAGAAACATTTCCTCGTATCGTTCACGATGGACCAGCTTGGCATCGTCCTGCGTCTGGCCGGCCGGCCGGCCGAGGCGGTGGAACAGCACCGTCAGGCGCAGGCCATGCGCGAAGACGCAACGGGGATGCCCGTGCTGGAGTCGGCTGCGGCGAGGGTACACTACGCCGCGGCCCTGGCTGCCTCTGGCGACCTGCCCGGTGCGCGTATACAGGTGGATAATGCGGTAAATGTGCTGGCTGCGATCAAACCGGCGAACCCGGAGCAGCTCGCGAACGCACTGCTCGCGCAGGCGCGCATCGCCCTGGCTCAGCTCGATGTCGATGGCGGATGCGCGTCGGCAACACAGGCGCTGGGGCTGCGTCCACCGGATAATCCGAAAACCGGGTGGCGGCATGCCGAAGCGTTGGCGGTGCACGGCCAGTGTCTTGCCGTGCGTTCGGAATTCGTCGGCGCGCGGACCGATCTGCAAGGAGCGCTCGTGGCGCTGCAGCGCGTGCGCGGGACCGATCACTGGATGACACGACCCGTGCGTGAGGCGCTGCGCGCGCTGCCGAAGGCGTCCTGAGCCTTCGAAAAACCGCGCATCCGTGTAGCGCTCAGGTTCATTCCTGACGTCTCGGCAGCGCTAATTCAGGCTGGCATACCGAGCCTTCGACTCGGTCAAGTCAGTAATCCAGGTCGTGTCGCCGCCACTGCCTGTACGCGTTGTTACTGCTTGATCAACTCCACACGCCGATTCATCGCGCGCCCCTTGTCGCTGTCATTGCTGGCCACCGGCAATGAAGCGCCGAGACCCGCAGACGTCAGGCGCTCCGCGGCGACCCCGTAGTTGGCCGCCAAGGCAGCCACGATCGCGTCGGCGCGGCGCTTCGACAGTGTCTGGTTGTGTTCGGCGCTGCCGACGTTGTCGGTGTGACCGGTGACGCGCAGTTTCAGCATCGGATCGGAGGCGAGAAGTTTGGCGATCTCGTCGAGCTGCGGTTTCGATTCCGGTTGAATATCTGCCTTGTCGAAATCGAAATGGATGCCGTACACGTTGACCTGACCGGTGTTCGCAAGATTCTTCCCCAATGCAGCCGCGTCTTCCAACCCGGCATCGATCTTCTCTGCCGGCTTGCGCTCGACGACCGCCGACGCGTTCGTCTGCGTTGCGGCCATGCCCTTGTCCATCGGTTTGTCTTCGACCTGGATGACGTCGATACCGGCACGTTGCTTGTCCGGGATGTCGGCGACGAACACCGCTACGTGCAGATTGCCCTGCGGCCGGGCCTGGCTGGCGAGCAGGTAACGCGGAGTTTCGGCAAGGGTGAAATTCAGATCGGACTCGGGTGTATTGGTCAGATGAACGTGCATGATCTCCATCGCCTGGCTTATGAACTCGGGTCCGCACTCGGTATTCGAGCAGGTCCAGACTACGCTCATGCCGGCTTTTTCCAGCGCTTCCCGATAGTTCGCGAACACCTCCAGGCCGCTGCGCTGGACCGGCGCAAAATAGAACAGGCGGGTACGCTTGCCTGCCACGACGAGCGTTTTCGGAGCAACCGTGGCGCCGTCGTCGTCGCTCTTCAGCGAGGGGCCGGCCGGAACGACCGCTTCGTCAAACGCCTTTTGATCAGCCCCGAGCAGGACGGCGCCCGGATAGCGCGCCAGCACGCCGTTGTCGCTGCATCCTTCGCAATCCTTGCCATCCTCGCTGTCGGCATAACACCAGGTGGCTACGCATGACAACAGCGCCCAACCGCAACACTTGATCAAGACACGCATCGAAATCTCCATGGGGCCATGAGTAAACTTGTATACACAGTGGCAATCAATCGGCGCACTCGCTTGGGCAATGTGCGTGCACGATGGATCACGCGTCGGTCCGCCGCCGCGCCGAGCGATGACCGCGCGAACAACACGCAGCCAACCGCGCCCTAGCGCAGCATCACCAGCATCTCGATTTCGCCGCTGTCGCGATCGAGCGCGCGCATCGCCTTGCCGATCACCGTGCCTGGTTGTGGATTGTTGGGCGCGCGCATCGCGCGACCTGGAGTGGAGGAAGACACGAGCAAATCGCCTGCGCGAATCGCACCATTCTCGGAACTTGCCTTTACCGGGACGCGGCCGATCAACGCCAGCCGCGGAGCGTGATTCTCCTGGTCTTTTGCGGATTCGCTGGAATTCATCGTCAGTCCGGGCTGCGTCGATATCACGCCAGCTACGCTGGTGCTGCTGGGCGAGGATGCGAGGCGGAATTCACCGCCGCGTTCGGCGTCGATCTCTACGACATCACCCGGCTCGAGTGACTGTGTCGAAGGCACGAACTCCGCGACATCGGCACCCGCCGACGCGTAGCCGCCATCCGCATACACCACGCCATTGCTGGTGACGCGGAATACCGTCTGGCCGCCGGGACCGAGCCCCTTGAATATCTGGCCCAGGGCGTTGCCATTCGCGAACAGCGCGGTGGTGTCGCCGGTATTGGCATTGGCTACGATCGCGATGCCATTGGTGGCGCTTGCGAGAATATTGAGCGTAGGGCCGGCAAGTCCTGCCCCAGAATTCGTCGCGTAAAGTGCGGGACCGCTCGTGCCCTTGGCGTACACACCAGGACCGTTCGCAAGATTCTCGCCCAGCACGCCGATGTTCGGATTCGTGCCGTTCGGTGTATCGGTGATTCCGACAACGCCGTGCACGCCGTTCGCGATATCGGTCGGACCCAGGTTTGAGCCTTGTCTGTAACCTATGACGCTTGGACCAAAAGCCGCTACGCCGTAGACGCCGGGAACGAAGTTCGATCCGGCGTTCGACGATGCGCTGTTCTGGGCATAAATTCCGGCAGATAGCGTCTGCGTGGAGGCCGGATTGACATAGCCGGACACAGCAAAGAGGTTGGAAATGAAAAATCCGCCATTGCCGCTCACGCTTGTGCCGACGACTCCACTTCCGCTCTGCGTGTTGCCGGACACGCCAGCGCCGCTCGTGCTCGCTCCATACACACCATAGTTGCCACCGTCTCCGAAGCCGGCCACGCCGCTCTTGGTTCCACTCGGATTGGCGGTCTCGCCGTGGACGCCATCGCCATTTGTGCTGTGTCCCCAAACTCCCCAGCCGTTGACGCTGATGCCATGGACGCCGTTCGTGCCACTGCCGACCACTCCGTCGTTGTTGACGCTGGCTCCGGCTACGCCGGCGGCGTTGGTGCTGTTGCCGGCCGTGCCGGCATTGGCGACGCTCGTGCCCCAGACTCCGTAGTAGTCATGGCTGTCGCCCCACACGCCGGCAGCGCCGTTTTGGCCGCTGGATCCCTCGGTGGTGCCATACACGCCGGTCCCGGAGCCGCTCAGTCCCGCCACGCCCGTATTGGTGGTGTTCTGCACTTGAAGGGCAGGGCTGCCGCCGCTGGACGCGCTGCCACTGTAGGGCAGGGTGACGAAACCCGCAGCGCCCTGCGGACCGGTCGGTCCTGCAACGCCTTGCGCGCCGGCCGCTCCGGTAGACCCGGCAGATCCTTGCGGTCCCACGGGCCCCATCGGTCCCGGATTGCCGCTCAGCGCAAACAGTGCATAAGGCGTCGCGGTGATTGCCTGGCGCGGCGCCAACGCGACGTAACTGCCGCTGGCCGCGTGGCGCACGCTCACTTCGACCCACAGAGCCTGACCGTTGTACGGCGCATCGGTGAAGTCGAGCGACGCGTTGATCGAGCCGCCGCTGATCGTCTGATCGGTCAGAGTGACGATGTCGACCGCGCTGCCGCCGCTCGCCGCGACGAACAAGGCGAACTGCAGGTCATAGTGGCCACTGGCCGGCGAACCGTTGTCGGTGAGCTGACCCTGGTAGGTGAAATCCGAACCGAGCGGAGTCGCCAGCACGGAGCCCGCGCCGAGCAGGCACGCTGTCAGTACACAAGACAGGTAACGCATCGTGAACTCCTTCATTGATCGAAACCGCTGGCGAAAATCTGGTCGCTGAGGGTTGGATGAAAACCGCCTTCGAGTTGATAACCGGACGCGACGAGCAATGCCGTCGCCGGTTGGCCGACAGTGCCGCGCAAGCGGAATTGGGTGCCACTGAGCGTAGCCGCGCCACCAGCATCGGCAGCGGGGTCGATGGCATACGCCCCGCCACTGGACTGCGCCCGCGCGGAGGCGAGAAAAGCGCCCGGGACCCAGAGCGTGAGAACGAGTGCGATCGTGAAGAGTCGTGACATGTCTTGCCTCCAAACCCGGCGCCGACCCGCAGAATCACTTCCGAATGAATCGTTGGGGTCCACTAGGGCTCAAAGCCCGAGGAGAAAACGCGGTCGGTTGGAATTGAAACATTGATCAGTACGGTGACCGTGTTGCTGGCGCGATCGGCCACGGCGAGGTCGGACTTGCCATCGCCGTTGAAGTTGCCGATCACGATCGAATTGGGGCCGGCGCCGGCAGAGAAAGCCTGGATGAACTGAAAGCTGCCGTCGCCAACTCCGCGCTCGACATAGACGTAGCCGCCGCTGTAGTCGGCAATTGCCAGGTCGAGGATGCCGTCGCCATCGAAATCGCCTGTCGCGACGAATGTGGGAGTCGGCGAGAAAATGACTATGCCATTCCACGCGAAGTGGCCGTTGCCATCGCCGATCAGAACCCGGGTGCTGTCGCTGCCGAAGTTGGTTACTGCAAGATCAGCGAAGCCATCACCGTTGAAGTCGCCGACGGCAATCGAATTCGGTCCGGCGCCGGCTGCGTAGGACACCCGGGATCCGAAACTTCCATTGCCATTGTTGAGCAGAATGGAAATCGTGTTGTCGGCGTAGTCTGCGACTGCGATGTCGGCGTTGCCGAGCCCTGCGAAGTCCCCGATTACGACTGCACGTGGCGAATTTCCGGTCGGGTAGTTCGCCGCAACGTCAAACGCGCCGTCGCCATGCCCGAACAGCACCGAAACGCTGTTGTCCTGAGCGTTCGTGGCGACGATATCGGCGTATCCGTCCTGATCGAAGTCGTCGACCGCGACCGAGTAAACGGAGTGGCTGACATAATCGACGGTTCCGATCGCATGAGTCAGCTCCGACTGAAACGTCCCGTTGGCGTTGCCCAGCAACGTACCGACCAGGCCGAAGGTGGATGTCGGAGGGTTCGCGGGGCTGTCGAGTCCGGCGATCAGATCGAATTGGGGTACGTGTCTGAGGTGTGCGGCGACGATGGAGACCGGCACAGGCCCCGTCGCCCGGTAGCTGGCATAGTGAAATACTCCATCGCCGCTGCCAGTATAAACGTATACATCGCCGTTGCCGTTGGCCGCGACTGCCAGATCAAGCTTGCCGTCGCCATCGAAATCGCCTGTTGCAAGCGAAAACGGATTGGGACCGGTCACCAGTACCGGCTGAGCCTGAAAAGCAATCTGCGCGGAGGCGGCCATGCTGCATGCCGCAAGCAGAAATCCAAGCCCAGCAGAGGGCGCGCAGTGCCGCCAGCCGGCACAAGGGACGAAATTCGCGAATGTCTTGGCTTGCGCGGTTCCACTGCGAAGATGGGCGGCCAAGGCTGGCCGCCGGTATTGAGATATGCGTTGCAGAAGTTGTGGCATGTCGTTCCTCCAGGTTCGCCGCCGACACTGACGTTCAGGTCGAAATGGGTCGCCTACTGGGGGTTACGTCGTCTGCCGTCGATCACTGACATGCGCGCGAGCGGCGGCAGGTTGCCGCAAGATTCGGAGTGTTTGTGGCGCCGGTTGTCGGTAAGGTGGCGGCCATGGGATCGACAGCCGGGAGCCACAATGTGCCGTCACTCGCTGCCGCCGTTCGCGGAGCGTCGCGGTCATGAACGCGCGGGCGATGACCGGGATCGTCACAGCGTGGAATGTTGGCGAGCGCGTGAGTGCGATCGATTGGGATCGCGTTTCGGGCGATCTCGACGAATCGGGGAGTGCAACGATCGAGCGACTGCTCTGCGCAGCCGAGTGCGATGCGTTATCCGCCCTGTATGCTTACGACGAACGCTTTCGCAGTCGCGTCGTCATGGCACGGCACGGGTTCGGCCGCGGCGAGTACAAGTATTTCAGCTATCCGCTGCCGGAAATCGTTGGTCGGCTGAGAACCTCGATCTATCCCCACCTGGCGTCGATCGCCAACCGCTGGAACACGGCAATGGGCATCGACGTCCGCTATCCGCAGGCGCACGAGGAATTCATTGCAAGCTGTCACGCCGCGGGCCAGACGCGGCCGACGCCATTGCTGCTGCAATACGGCGAAGGCGACTACAACTGCCTGCATCAGGACTTGTACGGCGCGCACATCTTCCCGTTGCAGCTGGCGATCCTGCTGTCTGAACCGAATCGGGATTTCAGCGGTGGAGAGTTCGTGCTGACCGAGCAACGACCGCGCATGCAATCGCGCGCCGAAGTCGTGCCGCTGCGTCAAGGGGATGCGGTGATCTTCGCCGTCCACCATCGTCCGGTACGCGGCACTCGCGGTGTTTATCGGGTCAACCTCCGCCACGGCGTCAGCCGTCTGCGTTCCGGCCGCCGGCACACGCTGGGAATCATCTTCCACGACGCGGCTTGAGCTTGACCCCGCGGTAGCGCCGAGGCCGGTGAACCTGGCATCGCGAGTGGGGGACCCATTCAAAGGCTGCCGCGCTGAATGCGCGTATGGGAGGTCCAATGTTGCGAGCAAGAGCCCTTGTAGGGGCGGTGGTCGTGCTGATCGCTGTTCCAGCGCCGTGGGCGCAGGGAGACATGCTGGCGTTGGCTGGCTCCTCAAATGCTGCTTCGGTTGTCACGTTGGCAGCAGGCGACGAGATTTTCCCCGGTGGTTTCGAGCAAATGTTCTCGCTCACCATCGACGACATCCTGGCCTGGTGCGATGTCAGCGTGAACGGTGGCGCCCCGACCAGCGCTCCCCCGGCGAGTTCGTTTGAGCAGGGACGGGTCATTCCGCTGCACGGCGACACTGCCAATGCAACCTATTTCGTCTGGGGATTCTGGACGGGAACCGATGGCGGCGCGACCGACACCAAAATGGACACGACGGTGACAATGTCCGCGGACCGGTCGATCACGGTCTGTTGCCCCGATATCGGGTTCGCCACCTGCCCCTGAAGCGCGGCGCGATCGCCGGGAACCCGCCGGTCCGGTTGAACCGGCCGGCACTTCCGATCACGATCTTGTCCGCGTCCTTGCTCTCGCTACGCGCTGCGCGAGCGGCGGACCTTCGCGCAGGCACCTTCCATGTTCGACCGGTTCTCAGAAACCCTCCAGCTCCTCGGGTGACGCGGTCGAGCCGGCTGTGGCCAACGCCGCCACTGGCTTCGGTCCGGCGGTGTAAACCTTGCCGGCCTTCATGACAAAGTTTACTTTTTGCAAAAGTGTAATATCGTCGAGCGGATTGCCCGGCACGGCGATCACGTCGGCGAATTTGCCGGGCGTGACGCTGCCGAGTTCCTTCTCGTGCTTGAGCAGTTGCGCGGCATGCGTGGTCGCGGCCTGGATCACGAACATCGTCGGCATGCCGGCTTCGACCATGTAGACGAATTCCTTCGCGTTCATTCCGTGCGGATAGACCGCGGC
>DASSGP010000227.1:0-4149 GCA_035693405.1 Rudaea sp.
CGCGATCCGCAGCATTACCTGGACCTGCCGCGTTTCTACCAGGCCAAGCGTGATCATTTCCGCGCGCTGCTGGCCCCGTCGAAATTCAAGCTGCAGCCGGTCAGCGGCGCGTATTTCCAGCTCGTCGACTACTCGGCGATCAGCGACAAGGACGACCTGACGTTCTGCGAATGGTTGATCCGCGAGGCCGGCGTCGCGGCGATTCCGGTTTCCGCGTTCTACGAGACGCCGCCAAATTCGCGTCTGATCCGTTTTTGCTTCGCCAAGAACGACGACACTCTCGCGGCCGCCGCCGATCGCCTATGCCTGCTGTGAGCCAACTGCGGGTCTCGCTGGTCCAGGGCGCGACGCGCTGGCACGACCCGGTCGCCAACCGCGAGTACTATGGCGCGCTGATCGCTCCACTGAAAGGACAGAGCGACCTGATCGTGCTGCCCGAAACCTTTACCAGTGGCTTCTCGAACGAGGCAATCCATCACGCCGAGACGATGGACGGGCCGAGCATCGCCTGGCTGCGCGAGCAGGCGAACCGGCTCGGCGCCGCGATCACCGGCAGCGTGCAGCTGCGGGTCGGCGCGGGCAGCGAGGCGCGCGTCTACAACCGTCTGCTGTTCGTGACGCCGGACGGTGAAGTTCGGCATTACGACAAGCGCCATCTGTTTCGCTACGCCCGCGAGCACGAGCGCTATGCGGCCGGCGGTGAACGCATGATCGTCGAGTGGCGGGGCTGGCGGATTTGCCCGATGGTCTGTTACGACCTGCGCTTCCCGGTTTTCATCCGTAATCGGTTCGATCGCGTTGCTGCCCGTTTCGACTATGACGTTTCGATTTTCGTCGCGAACTGGCCGTCACCGCGGCGTTATGCCTGGAGCACGCTGCTGCGCGCGCGCGCGATCGAAAACCTGAGCTATTGCGCCGGAGTGAACCGGGTCGGACTCGATGGCAACGACCTGACGTATTCCGGCGACAGCGTCGTGCTGGATTTTCTCGGCCAGCCGCTCGCCGAACTAGGCGCACAGGAACAGACAGTCACGGTGCGCCTCGACCCGGCGGCGCTGGCGGCACACCGCGAACGTTTTCCCGCGTGGATGGACGCGGATGATTTTGCGCTGACGCTTTGAGCGGCGCCGAGCGCGCCACGTCCGATTTTGCGCTTATGCTGCCCGTGATTGGGTCTTTCCTGACTGGGCCGTTTTTGCTTGGGGCGTTTTTGACTGAAACGTCTTTGACTGAAACACGGGCAGGTTATGGCGCCGCCGCGCGACTTCAAGTTCATGCCAGAGCACGAAGTTCTGTGCGGCGCGCAATGTCGGATGTTCGCCACCGAGCATGCTGTTGCCGTCGGCGCTGAGTACGTCGTAGGTCGTATCCCATGCCAAACCATTGGCATCGACACTGTCGACGCGGTCGATCGTATAGCCAAGCATCACGGTTTCAGTAGTTCTCACACTGTGCATCACAATTTCTCCTTGCCGGACGCGGCGAGTCTACGTGGCGCAAGTGTCCGTCAGGTTAATCGTGTGTTGCCGTCGTGTTAACCGCCGCCGCAGGCTTCGCGGCCGCAGCTGAATCGAGCAGGAATGGCACGATTTCTGCCGCGGAAAAAATCGGAAGCGAGCAGCGGTTCGACGTGCAGACGAATGCCGCGGCACTCTTGGTCAGAGGATAACCGACATCGGGATTCGGCAATTCGCCTTCGGCCCGGTCCCACCATTCGACGCGCTTGTACCACGGAGCCAGATGCTGCACTGTGGAAAAAAGTACTTTTGCCGCCGGGTCGGTTTTTGCGCCGGTGATCGTCAGGTGCAATGGATCCGCATGCAGCTCGTCGTCGGCCAGCAGGATGCCGGGCTCGGTGATTTCGCTGAGCGCGACGCGCGGGTCGGCAAGATACGCCAACGCCGTTTCTGCGCTGGCGCGCTGACCGGCATCGCCGCTGTAGCGCGCGAGCAGATTGGCGAAGCGCGCGAACGAGATGTTCTCGTCGAGTTGCGGCATTGCGGCGATCGGTCCGCTGCTCCTGGCGCTGAGATAGCCGCCGGTTGCGCCGGCAAATCGTCCGGCAATGAACAGTGCGGACGCGCTGGCGCGCGTCAGCCATATGCGATCGGCCGTGGCACGGTACAGCGCAAGAAACGCGCGCGCCATCGCCAGCGTGTCGCCGAGATAGGGTCCAGCAGCGTCGTTGGCGTCGTGGCGGTAGCCGCCGTCGGCCAGCGCGCGATTGCCGATCACCCACTGCGCCGCACGCACGGCTTCGGCGAGCGCGTCGGCATCGCCACCGAGTTCGGCCCAGGTCGCCAGGGCCTCGATGATCTGGCCGTTCTGCAATGTATACAAATGCCGGTCGATGCGAGGCAGGCCTTGCGCGCGCCGGTGCGCGTCATCGAGCGCAAAGTAGGCGTCGGAATGCTCGCCTGGCCGCAGGTCCGCATCCTGGCTCACGTAGAATGCTCCGTCGGGTGCTTTCAGGAATGCATCGAGGTAGCGGCGGATTTCCTGCACGGCCCGGCGGTCGCCGTCGCGTGCGAACGTCGCCCAGGCGAGCGCGTAGATGCGCAGGTATTGCGCCTGGACAGTCGCGAGTTTTTCGTAATGCGGATGCTTCCAGTCGCCGTAGGTCGAGTACTGGTAGACGCCTCCCCAGACCGGGTCGAACAGCGCGCGAGCTGCATCGAGCGTCGCGCGCGCAAAAGTTGCGGCGCCAGCGTCGCCGGAATGGGCAAGCACGAGCTCGTATTCGACGCTGTCGCGATCCAGATATTTCTGGCCGGTCGTCAAGCCGCCGAGTGCGGCGTCGTGCGTCTTGAGATGACGCTTGACGAGTTCGGCGCGCGTCTTCTCGTCGAGCGCACCCTTGGCTGGAACTTCCGTGGTCTGGTCTATGGTGTCGGCAGCCTCCGGCGATGGGTCTGCCTCGATTGCCTTGAGCAAGCGCAGAAACCGTTCCGGCTCGACGAAGCCCTGGCGTTTGACGATTTCGCTGCCGTCGGCGGCAAATACGACGGTCGCCGGCCAGCCATAGTCCTTGTAGCGGTTCGACAGATCCGGGCGCAGGTCCTGATCGATCCGCAGGGGCACGTAGTGCGCATTGATTTCCGAGCGGATCGCCGCATCGCCATAGGTTTTTTCATCCATGACGTGGCACCAGTGGCACCACACGGCTTCCAGATACAGCAGCACGTAACGGCGCTCGCTGCGCGCCTTCGCGAACGCCTCGGTATCGGAACGCAGCCATTCGATTCCGGCGCGGCCTGCCGTGCTCTCTGTCGCGACCGTCAAATCTGGGGTCAGGGCGACGATGAATGCAAGCAGCGCGAGTGCCGGGACGGCGATCCGGCCCAGGACCGGCCTGCAGCGGCAATCCGGCGGAGCCGAGAACTTGTCCGGTTTTGTTCCCGTTGCGCGTTTCACTGGATATGCACGATCCGGCGGATGAACGAGCATCCGGAACGCGAATTATCCGACCAGTCGGTGGAGTCGATGTGAATTGTGCACGATGGGCAGGAGCCCGTGCCTCGAAAGCCACGGATGGCCGAGAGAGGCCGGTCGGCGACATGTACCGCGGCCGCGCAGTTGGCGTAATATTGGAGTGGCGCAGTCGGTGTGGACGCTGTGATATCGAGTCCGGCGAAAACCTTTAATTCGGGGAGATACTCAATGAAGAAGTTCGTATTGGCAGTTGCAATGGCCGTGGCCGCATTCGCCGCTGCGGATAGTGCACTGGCGGCAGGGGGCGACAATCGGCCCGTCGTCGGCGTAGCCGAATTCACCAATCAGTCCGGTGCGGCGTGGTGGCGTGGCGGCGTCGGCTGGGAACTGTCCGGGATGCTGTCGAATGAACTGTCGTCGAGCGGCGCCTTCCGCGTGGTCGAACGGCAGAAGCTGCAGAGTGTGCTCGAAGAACAAAATCTTGCCGCCTCCGGGCGCGTCGCAAAAGGCACGGGCGCGAAGATCGGCAAGGTCACCGGCGCGCAATACCTGATTACCGGCACGGTAACGGCCTACGAGGAAAATACCTCGAGCACCGGCGGCGGCCTGAGTTTCAAGGGCATCGGCTTCGGCGGCAAGTCGGCCGAGGCGTATCTCGCGGTCGACATCCGCGTGATCAATACCGAGACGAGCGACATCGACTTCTCGCGCACGATC